>DAISYT010000251.1:0-3872 GCA_036825175.1 Candidatus Cloacimonadota bacterium | reverse complement strand
AAATTTCGTTCCTTTTTTATTTTCCACTTCCAGGACTCCATGTAACTGTGCTGATAAAGCGTTGATTAATTGCAATCCCAGGGTTTGGGGATTTTGCATATCGATATAGTTAAAGCCGACGCCAGTATCTTCGACGATGAGCACATGTTGACCGCTCTCATTTTTGCGAAAGACGATTTTCAGGGTACCTTGGCGATTTTCGGGGAAAGCGTGTTTCAAAGCATTCGAAATCAATTCGTTGATGATCAGACCGAGAGGAATGGCGGTGTTCATATTCACATTTATCTCTTCGATATCGGTCTTTAATTCCACATTGCGGGTACTAATGCCATAATTGCTAAAGAGACTCATGGTAAGATTTTTCACATAATCGTCGAAGTTCACACTGGCTAAATCTTTTGATTTGTAGATTCTTTCATGTATCATTGCCATCGATTTTACCCGGTTTTGACTGTTTTTGAACAAATCCAGCGATTTTTCATCTTCGACAAACCGTGATTGCAACTTCAGCATACTGGAAATTACCTGCATGTTATTTTTCACACGATGATGCACTTCTTTCAACAGGATTTCTTTTTCCTGCAAGCTTTTCATAATGTTTTCTTCACTCTTTTTGCGTTCCGTAATATTATGATAAATAGCCTGAACCGCTATTTGATTTTTGCCCAGAATTATCGGTTTCCCAATACATTCCACATAAATCTGATCGCCGTTTTTATTTTGCCTAACCGATTCGAAATGAACAATGTTTCCCATCCCCACCATTAAAGTATTGTGAAGACCTTCTTCTTTGAGATCAATCGGAACTATCAGGTCGTTGATCGGCTTGCCTTGTGCTTCTTCCTGAGTGTAACCGAAGAGCTTAACGAATTCTTCGTTCACCTGAATGACACGGTCATCATTCGCCAAAATGACCAAAGCATCGGGCGAAACCTGGAAAAGATTTTCAAAGTAGGTTTTTTGAATACTCAGTTCTTCTTCTGCCCTTTTCTTATCTACAACCAGAGCGATTTCATGCGAAACGAGACTGAGAATTTCCTTATCTTTTTCCGAATAGAGTTCGGAATCATGATAACTTTGAACCGCCACAATGCCGATCGTATGGTCTTTTACAATAAGAGGAACGCCTAACCACAATTTGGCAGACGTTCCGATTTCAGCTATCTCGCCACTCTCTTTCATTTCTGCGATCCGGCTGTCTGTTGCCAACAGCGGTTTTCCGGTTTTAATCACATATTTGCTCAAAGTGGTCTCAGGGTAAATGCAGATTTTATCCGAATCCATTTCATTTTTGGAATACGGGAAGTCCAATGCTCCGGTATGCTCGTTCTTCAAACCTACATAGAAATTTTGGGAATCGATCACTTTATTTAATTCTGTTCGGATAACATCGAGCAGATCGTACAGATCGCTGGTTATATTTACCTGATTGGCGATATTCAGCAGCACATCCTGAATCAGATCAGCCCGTTTTCTTTCGCTGATATCGACCGTTAAGACCACCACTTTTTCCACTTCGTTGTTCTCATCCAAAATAGCATAGAATCTCTGTGTTATCCATTCGGCTTTACGGATACCGGGACGAAGTTTCAGTTCCGGGATATGATAGACGCCGCCGTGTTTGTAGATATCTTCCACCTTCTGCTGATATTCCCCCAGATAGGAATCGGATTTATTCATCTGCAATTTATGACGTTTGATCTTATATTGAGCGATCTGTTCATCATTCAGCCCCCAGATTTTTTTCCAGGCACGATTATAGAGGATGAGTGTTCCGTTTTTATCGCGCACAGAAATACCGATGGGAGAATCTTCGATCACAGTGGAAGCCAGTTTTTCACTCTCGATCAGTTGCTGTTGGATCATTTTCTGTTTCGTAATTTCATTTATAATTCCCTGCCAGCGGAAAGCGCCGTTTCCCAGAGGCGTTACACTGAATGTAGATCTGATCCAGACAAATTTGTTTTTGGCAATTTCCAGACGATATTCGGTATCGAGTTGCTTCCCGTTTTGTTCACACAAATCGGATTCCTCATTCAATTTTTGCAGATCGGAAGCCGGAATTAATTCAAAATACTTCTGAGGATTTTGATAAATTTCCTGTGCCAGTTTCTTGCCCACAATTCCTTCCAAACCGGGTCCCTGATATAAAATCACTCTTTTGCTGTTCGGATATCGGTCATAAATACTAACCATGCCGGGAACGTTTTCGGCAAAAGTACGGAATTTCTCTTCACTTTCCCGCAATTTCAGTTCGGCATTTTTACGTGAAGTAATATCTCGAACAATCGCTTGTAAATAATCTTTGCCTGAAAGAGTAATTTTATTCAGCATTACTTCGGCATGGAAAGGAGTTCTGTTTTTTTGCAGATGTATCCATTCAAAGAACTGCGGTTTTCCTGATAATGCTAAACTAAACTTCTCCTCTACTAAATCTTTGGATAAGCGACCACCGGGTTGAAATGTGGGTGAAAAATCGAGAGGACCGTGATTGATTATATCCTCTTCCCGGCAATTAAAAATACTTAAGGTTTTTTGATTGCAGGAAATAAATTTAAACCCATCGATCAGGAAAATGGCTTCGTTGGCAGATTCATAGAGATTTCTATATTTGGATTCACTCTCGATTAAAGCTAGCTCCGTTCTCCGACGGGCATCGATATCCTGAACCACTCCAATTACTTTAGTGGGATTACCGTTTTTGTCCTTTTCCAGTATGGCTATACAACGGATATATTTGGTAGTTTGGTTGTTATGTGGGATGAGTTCGATCTCTAACTCGAAAGGTTTTTCTTTTTCGATCAGATCGGATAATAATAGATGTACCCGCTCACGGTCGATAACATAAGGTCCGATCTCATCCAGAGTATGAATAGATTCCTTTGCTTCAAAGCCCAGAATTCTGTTCGTTTCTTCCGACCCCCATATTTCCTGCTTTTTGATATCGTATTCCCAACTGCCCACATGTCCCACTTTCTGAGCTTGTTGTAACCTGAAGCGGCTTTTTTCCAGTTCATTTTCCATTTTTTTGCGATCGGTGATATCGGTAATAAAACCTTCTATGGCAATAGCTTCACCCTGATCGTTATAAATTCCGATGCCCTGTTCCCAGACCCATTTGATTTCTCCGATAGAAGTTTGAATCCGATATTCATGTCTGTAACTGTTTTTTTCAGGCAGTGCTTTTCTGATGGAATCAGAAATTCTGGGATAATCTTCCGGTATAATCAACGACCTATATTTTATCGTACCATCGGTTAATTCCTGCGCACTATATCCGGTAAGCTGAAAACAGCCATCACTAAAGAACTCGATCGTAAAGTGTTCATCTACTTTAGATCGATATGCCACCCCCGGCAGATTTTTCAGCAGAGCAGAGATTTTACGCTGGCTTTCTTTCAGTGCCAGTTGGGAAGCGATTATTTTCTCGCGATCCAGTTTCAATTCCAGCACATTTTTGATGGTAACTGCCAGATAGAGCAAACGGTCTTTCAGGACGTAATCCCAGGCACCTTGTTTCATACATTTTACAGCGGTTTCTTCATTAATGGAACCGGTAACTATCACAATCGGTGTTTTGGGAGAATGTTCTGTTACGATATTAATCACATCCAATCCATTGAATTGCGGTAACGTGAAATCGGACAAAATCAAATCGGGTTCATAATCTTCGAGAGCCGCCATCAAGGAAACTTTATCGGCGACGACTTTTGATTCAAAATCCAGCTTGGATTTTTTCAATACGATTCCAATCAATTTGGCATCGGAAGGATTATCTTCTACTAATAAAATTCTAATCATTTAGATTTTTCATCCCTCGCGTTTAGTCGGGGAATCTGTTCAGGAGCAACCAGTATAATCCCAGATCGGAT
>DAISYT010000250.1:0-3874 GCA_036825175.1 Candidatus Cloacimonadota bacterium | reverse complement strand
CCATCCACGAATATTGAATTTGGTGTCAAAAAAGGAGAAATCGGTTATCTAACCATATATAATGTATTGGGTCAGAAAATGATCAATAAGAAATTTGAAGAGGGCTATTACACTTATACCTGGGATGCTTCAAAATATGCATCGGGTATATATTTCTATAAATTACAAACACCATCTCAGTATAAAGTAAACAAGATGATAATGCTAAAATAAGTAACTATTCCAAATATTTTCTTGGATCGACCGGATTACCGCGTTTACGAATTTCAAAATGTAAGCAGGGAATTTCAGCGGAACCGGTTTTGCCGGAAAGGGCAATCGGTTGCTGCTTTTTCACCGCTTCACCTTTGGAAACCAGTAGCGTACTGTTGTGGGAATAAAGGGTAAAAAATCCATTCTGATGATCGATGATGACCAATTTCCCCGCACCGTTATACCATTCGGCAAAAGCGACGACGCCATCTTCCACGCACGCCACTTCCGTGCCTTCGACGGCAGCTATATCGATTCCATCGTTGCGGGTGGTGACTTTATACTGCTCGTTATACTGCTCGCCAAAGGGCTTGATGATTTTTCCTTTTAGGGGCCAGATCAGGCGGGAAGTGGAAAATTCGTAAGAAAAATCTTCTTTAACCACTTCGACTTGCAGTTTTTTTATCAATTGATCGAGAGCGGCAGCATTTGCTTCCAGCTCTTTTTTCCTGTCCAATGCCTGTTTGCGTTCCCGTTCCAATTTCTGGATGTTGGTTTGTAATGAAGCAATCTCGGAAGTGTATTCTTTGCGCTTCTTATCTGCTACGATGCGTGACCAGATAACGTTTTCGTATTGCTTGTTTTCGGATGCTTTTTTCTTTTCGAGGGAATTTTTTTTGCCATCGATCTGCCCGATTTTTTCCGAAGTCATTTCAACCAGACTGGCGAGTAATTTGCAATCGAATCTTTTCTCCGTCCAGATTTCACTTTGATAATGAGCCAGCACCAGCGTGTTCACTTCCTCCTGACAGAGCTCGGTTAGATTTTCCAGGTAAGATGAAGTGCTCTTCAGTTCCTGAATTGTACTGTCGAGTTTCTGTTTGCTTTCCTGTTCCGAAGAACGCAGCTTCTTCACTTTATTTTCAGTCTCGGTTTTCTTTTTTTCCGTATTTTGCAAATCCTGTTGTTTCTTTTTTTTCTGTTCTTCTTTGGAACGGATCAATTCCTGTTCCCGGCTAATCTGTTCATTCAGCTCATCGAGCTGCTTCTTCTTCTCATCCAGACTCTGAGCGAACAGAGGGAACATCAGCGAAATTGCCATCAACAAAAATAAAATCTTCCTCATATACGACGTAAGATATTTCGGTGATTATTTTCCAGTCAATCCCAAAAAATAGAAAATGCTAAAAAGAGTTTTGATTTGACAATAACACTTTTCCCAAAAGAAAAGAAAAAGGCGTAAAATAAGAAGGAGAAAGCGATGATATTCAAAAAGAAACCGGCAAAAGTTACATGGAAATCTCAAAGTAATTCGTTTACCGTGTATATCAATGGGAAAGAGCTTTCGGGAGATATTCCGAATGGTTGGGTGGGAAATGACCTGCTAATCTACCTGGAAAAAGAAGATAAACAGTATCTGCTGTTTGACTTTGCCCTGCTTCAGGATAATACGGAACGTGAAGCGGATTACATTGCAAAGGGAGAAACAATTCTTTGGAGCAAACAGGATGATGGTTATTTTCTTTTTGTAAATGGAATGAATGTGAACCAGGAAACAGAGTCATTTTGGCTCGATGATCTATTTCTGGTAAAATATCAGGATAAAGCATATTACCTGGATAATTACTCCACAACCGAAGATAATGTTTTGCATCCCGCCATGCTTGCCAGTGATTCCACACAATCTACCTGGGTTAAGGTTATGGATCATTTTTACATTCTTCACGGCGGCAGCATGCTGGATTTGAATTACGATGGCAATTATTGTGAAAACGATCTGTTGGTCTATGTCGATGCCTTGAAAGCTTTAGTTATTCTGATTAATTATCGCACCTGTAACGACATCTATTTTGCCCCGGTTTACCGGGTTGCCAGAATGAACGAATTCGTTTATAAAAAAGCTAAAACCGGAGGTTATTTCCTCTATATTAATGATAAAGCTCTGCATGCAAATGCCATAGCGACTTACCATTACGACGATATTGTAGTTTATGAACCGGAAAAGAATACAACCTTTATTTTACCCAATATTCGACACGACCCCGGCGACGATTTCAAGAAACCGATAGTTATGCCGACAGAAGAAACTGCTTTTTGGAGTGCGAAAGATAAAAGCTTTTATTTAATCGATAAAGGAGAAAATATTTCTACCGAAACAGACTCTCATAACTCTATCATCGATGATGATTTACTAGTATACAATCCTTCCACCTCGACCACTTATCTTTTTGAGGATTATATGCATCTGAAGGATGGTAAATTGCGTCCGGCGACCGTGCTGTCTCGTTCTGCCCAGGTTGTTTGGAAAGCTTACCAAAATCGTTACTGGATTTGGTATGAGGGAAAAGCTGTGGGTAAATGCGAACATCAATATATGGGAAACGATTTAACAGTGATTCCGCAGCAATTAAATGTCATGATCAACCTGGAAAATTTCCGAAACCGGCAAAACAACAAATTATATGCGATCGAATAAGGCTTACATTTCCCAAACAGACGAGACAATTCGGGACTAATTGTAGCTATAATGTCTCAACATCTTCCCGACTTTACAGATTCAAATTTGTTGAACAAAAAAAGTAACATTCGGTCAAATAAACGGTTATGATTTATAAGTTAAAGTGGCATCTGAATTGCATTTTCAAGGATTATTATTAAAAAATAATAGGGGGAATTTGTGAAAAAAGTAATTATTTTAGTATCAGTTTTTTTAGTAGCGGCAGGTATCATCTTTTTCTCTTTTTTCTGGCCTTTAGATAGTTCTGCCAATTTGAAAGGCACGATCGGCGGCGTGGAAAAAGCCCAAAAGTATCGGGGAGATCAACCTGCTTCTTCCGATGTTTTGCTGGAAAATAAGGATTTTAATCAGCTCATCCAAAGCGCAGCCTGGCAAAATGCTTTGAAAGACAAAGAAGTGATGAGTTTTCTTGCCAGTGAAGATTTCTCCAGATTTGTCAGTTTTGTGGGAGATATACAGTCCATTTTACTTACTGCTTATTGTTTTGTGCACGTAAGCAACGGCAATTTTGAGAAACTGATAAATTCCCAGGATTTCCAGAATAGTAAGGACATTGTAGCCAGAAACCTGATTTTTCAAATATCGCAAGATATGCAGAAATATTATCACAATCAATTCGGTTATGAAGAGACGATGCGCACTATACTCTTATCGAATCAGCAAATCGAATTAGCAAATTTGATTACACCGCAGTTAAAGGGTTTGTTTCTGTCTCAGGATTTTGAAAAATTCTATTCTTCTGCGCAGTTCAGTGGATTATTACAATCAGTTCTTAGTAATGATTTTAATTCTGCCATCTTTACCTCGCAGGATTTTCAAAATGCGTATTTCATTCCCATGAGTATTTCTCAGGATTTGTTTAAGTTCGCTCCGGATCTTGTCAATTTCTCCGAACAGATTTATCCTAAAGATGAACTCAAAGCGGTTCTTGGTTCCGCTGACTTTCAGAAAATATTGGCAAACGAGGTTTTCCGGTCATTGTGGATGAGTCAGGATTTTCAGCAGTTTGTGGAAAGTAATTTGATTGGCTCAAATAATTTTAATGATGCTGCCGGATTAAATATGATGGGCGATTTCCAAAAATATTTGCAATCCGTATTATAAACTTCATCAAGAGCAGGAATCTGCTATGATCGGTGGATTCCTGCTTTTTCTTTCAAAATA
>DAISYT010000249.1:0-3876 GCA_036825175.1 Candidatus Cloacimonadota bacterium | reverse complement strand
AAGATTTGTGATTTAAGATTTAAGATTTAAGATTTAAGATTTGTGATTTAAGATTTAAGATTTAAGATTTAAGATTTAAGATTGAGATATATCCGCTTGGTGGATGGAAGATCGAGAAGATACATCATAAATCAGACGACTCTGAAAGAGTCAAATGTGATTATCCGCATGTGCAAACGTGCGGTTTTGTGTTTTATATGAAATCGATCCTGAATGGATCGAACTTACTATCATTCTATTTTTAGTTTAGCTGCTTTGCTGTTTCGGTTTTTATTCTGTTTTTCCACAGGTTGAAACCTGTGGTTACTTACATCGAATCACTTTGCGGTTCAGTTCAGTAACCATAACTTCCTGATAAAATTGAATAGTATCTTATTTTGTTTTCTCCACAACTAAAAACCGGTTGACACCCGAGCCTGCTATCAAAAATTCTGTTTTCAGATCATTAAAAAGCTAAGTTACATCTGATTTAGGGGTGCCGATCCCGGCTGAGATGATACCCTTGAACCTGATCTGGATAATGCCAGCGGAGGAAATATGAAGAAGTTTATAGATTATTGATAAAACCACATTCCGGTTTACCGCTGGAATGTGGTTTTTGTTTTTCGTAGAGACGTAACACATTACGTCTCAAGAAATTACGTTCAAAATAATTAAAGAAATAAATTAGGAGCAAAAGTGAAAAAATTAGTAGTTTTGTTATTCGTTCTGCTGTCGGTTCAACTGCTGTTGGCTGATACATTGATGGGACGGATTCATGACCGGAAAAATTCTCAGCCTGTTCCCGGTGTATCCGTTTCGGTTCAAAACACCAATAAAGGAACGCTTTCCGATGCATCGGGAAAATTCATCATTACCGATCTGGAGCCGGGAAAATACGTAATCATCTTTTCCAGAATGGGTTATGAATCGTTGGAAATGGAAATCGATTTTCCCGCAGAACACATTCTAAATATTAATGTCAAACGCAATCCCACCAAGATCGAAGGATTGAAAGTTTCGTCCACGGTGGCGGTGGAACGTCAAACGCCGGTTACATTTTCCAACATGGATAAAGAGGAAATAACCGATAATTTGTACGGGCAGGATATTCCGCTTTTAATGAACGAAATGCCCAATGTGCTTTCCTATTCCGATGCCGGCAGTGCGATGGGCTATTCTTACCTGAATATCCGCGGATTCGACCAAAAACACATCGGCGTGATGATCAACGGAATTCCGCTCAACGACCCGGAAGATCATCAGGTCTATTGGGTGGATATGCCCGATCTTGCCGAAAGCCTTTCCAACTTGCAATTTCAGCGTGGCGTGGGCAGTTCCATTTATGGAATTTCCACTTTTGGCGGTTCTTTGAATTTGCAAACAAATCAGGCAAATACTGAAAACGGCACGGAAGTTTTTTCCATTTACGGAAGTTATAACACCCAAAAATACGGTGTGAAAACCACTCAAGACATTTTGAATTATTTCAAACTGAATCTGCGCCTTTCCTCGCTTTCTTCGGACGGCTATCGTGACAACAGCGCTACCAAACAATATTCTTATTTTGCTTCGCTAAGTAAACAGGGAGACCGCAGTCTCACCGAACTGAATTTTTACGGTGGAAAAGAACGCACTCATGCCGCCTGGGATGCTTCCGGCGAAAGTGCATTGGCAGTCAATCATCAGGATAATCCCATCACTTATGATAATGAACTGGATGTGTTCAGTCAGCCGCATCTGGAGCTGCATCACAGTTATTTGATCAACGATGATCTGAACACGCAGAATTCATTTTTCTATATCTACGGAAATGGTTATTATGAGCAGTATAAAGATGGCAAAGACCTTTGGGAATACGGACTGGCTTCCGCACCGGACAGCCTCGAAGCCGATCTGATCAGGCAGAAACACGTGAAGAAAAATCAATACGGCTGGGTAGGAAATCTGGATTGGAATCATCCACTCGGAAAACTGACGGCGGGTTGTTACATCAGCCTTTACAATGGCGATCATTGGGGAGAAATCAAATCCGTAATCGGTGCCGACACACTGGGAATCGATTATGAAAAAGGGCAGAAATATTATCGTTACACCGGAGATAAGTCCTATTATACTTTTTATTTGAACGAACTTTTCCAGCCGATGAGCAATCTGAGCGTGATGGCAAATTTGTATTTCCAAAAAATTGATTTTGAATTCACACAAAAAGCAGCCGGAAATTTCAGCGGAGCTTATCTGAATTCTTACAAAGTAGATTATGATTTCTTCAATCCGCGTTTTGGCGTAAATTACAATTTGAATGAAGCAATGAACGTTTACACCAATATTTCTTTTGCTCAGCGAGAACCCACCGACGATGAGCTTTTCGATTTCTGGGACGGACCGGACGACCTGGGTGTTTCTCCGCTTTTTGCTCATGCCGATACGATCTATGTCGATGGCGAAATCGATCATATTAAGTGGAGCGATCCCTACGTGAAAGATGAAAAATTGACTGATCTGGAATGCGGTTTCGGTTATGATTTTGGTAACTGGCAGGTGAAAACCAATTTATTCTGGATGAATTTCCATGATGAAATCGTGGATTATGGCGGAGTGAACGACGATGGCGATCCGATTCGCGGTAATGCCGATGAAACCGTGCATCGCGGTGTGGAATTCACTGCCAAAACCGAGCTTCCTTATAACTTTTCCTGGGATGGCAGCTTTAGTTATAACGATAACTATTTCAAGAAATTCATCATGAAGGATTGGGATGCCAACTGGAATGTGATCGACGTGGATTATTCCGGCAATAAGATCGGCGGATTCCCGGCAATTTTAGCCAGCACCAAACTTGCTTACCACTGGCAGGATTTATTAGCTTCGGTACAGGTGCAGCATGTGGGACAACAATATCTGGATAACACCGAAAACGACGACCGCAGCGTGGATGCTTATCAATTGGTGAATCTGGGAGTTAGTTATAAATTCTCCGAGTTATTCGGTTTGGCAGATGTCGCATTGCATCTGCGCTTCAATAATCTGCTGGATAAAGAATACGAAACTTCCGGTTATTACGATAGCTGGGAAGGTGAGAATTATTATTATCCCGGAGCAGGCAGAAATTTGATCGCTGGCATCCGTGTGGGATTTTGATGAATAAGCGAATAAGAGTAAAAGAGTAAAAGCGAGTAAGCGTAAAAGAGTAAAAGCGAATGATGTTTTTGGGGGCGGATCGGAAGGTCTGCCCCCTAATCCAAAAGGCCCTTATCTTGAAGTATGTTTATATATGTTTCCCGATTCATTGGACAATTTGCCAAATCTATAAACTCAGATTTCGACAAATTGCACTGAAAGGACATCTGCTTTATTAATGGATCTCTTATATCTTCATTATTATGGCTTATTTTGGTATGTAAAACTAACTTATCATTAAAGAAAAACTCCAAATACTTATGATCTTTACTATTATGATTTGAATCAGTAAAGCCCTTTTTCTTCAAATTAGCATATGTCTTCTTCGGATCAAGAACACTCATTATTCAAACCTATCAACAATTTGATTCAGAATCGATTTTATAAGAACGTTATTTGTTGTTAATTTTGTATTATCTAAGCTGTTATATCTTTTATAAATATAATCGAATTCCTCTGAAAAAGATATTTCTGCATCTTCTTTTGTTAATCCGGTTCCGATAATATTCAGCATCTCCGATTGAATTACAAAATAGTTTTCTTCTTTCTCAAATAAGCATCTTAATGGATATCTCAGAAAATAAGTCCGAATAGATGAAACAATTATTTCAGGTGCATATTCCAAAGTAATATTATCTTGGAAAAATTCTTTTATCTTTTTACTTGTAGTTTGACCATTTGATTTAGTTATTTCGATTAGAGCTACAGCTTCACTTT
>DAISYT010000248.1:0-3884 GCA_036825175.1 Candidatus Cloacimonadota bacterium | reverse complement strand
AAGGCGCTGATGAAGCTTTTTGATCTCGGCACGCATCTGCACACGCAGCTTGGCATCCAGGTTGGAAAGCGGTTCGTCGAATAAAAATACTTTTGGTTTGCGAACGATGGCACGTCCTAAAGCGACACGTTGTCTTTGACCGCCGGAAAGCTGTTTTGGCTTGCGATCCAGCAATTCCTCGATTTCCAGTAAAGCCGCCGATTCATGAACGATTTTATTGATTTCGGCTTTGGGAACTTTACGCAATTGCAGAGCAAAAGCCATGTTTTCATAAACCGTCATGTGAGGATAAAGAGCATAATTTTGGAACACCATGGCGATGTCACGATCTTTGGGATGTACTTCGTTTACCACTTTATCACCGATGGAAATAGTACCGTTGGAAATGTTCTCCAGACCGGCGATCATGCGCAGGGTAGTAGTTTTGCCGCAGCCGGAAGGACCGACTAAAATTACAAATTCTTTATCTTCGGCGGTGAAATTAGCGTCTTTTACAGCTTTAAAACCATTTTCATAAATTTTATCGACATGAGTCACAGTTACTTTTGCCATATTTTTCCTCAATATTTTTATCACGTATAAATTCGTCGAACCTTGCCTTTATTGTCAAATACTTTGTGGAAATGATCGAAAAAAGCGAGGGGAAAAATTATTTTCTTTCCTCTTTTTTTATGATTAGCATTTCGGCGATGAACAGCAGAATTACGGCTATCAGAAGGTATTTCCAAATTTCATAACCGTAACGGGAATGCAGGATTCCGTTTCGCCAGTCCTGATGCAAAATGTGCAGATTCGGTATTTTCGTATCATTCAATCTGGTGTATTCGCTTTCGCTGTAATCCGGATTTACCGGAATGAACTGCCCCGGAATCTGGTAAATACCGGCTTGTTTGGTGGAAATCCTGTGATTGCCGGGCGTGATGGAACTGCCATCCGGAAGCACGATTTGTTCGGCAGTAATGACATCCGAAACGGTTTTGGCTTGGATGGCATATCCGGCAGCGGAAGTGAATTGCAGCGCATTGTAGGCAAAAACCGGGAAAGCATTATCCAGCAGGAAGGGGGCTTGCAAACTGGCAGGATCGAACAACCACACACAATCCTGCCTTTCCTGGATGGCGATTGCCGAATCACCGACTTTTAAGATTGCGCCGCTTTCGTCGTGTACCTGCCAAAAGTCGTTTAGACGAATGTTATCGATATTCTTCATATCACGGGTGATCGGGTGATAACGATTGGCAAAAGTTAATCGAACTGCTGAGGCAGAATGAGAAAACTCTTTGAATTGCAGATTATAATTCTTGGCTAAATATCCCTGCCAGGCACTCGCAAGGTCGCTGTCCGCAATAAAAAGTACGCCGCGTTTTTTTCGGTTCAATTCGGAGAGCAGAAAATCCAGCCGGTTGGAAAACTCTTTTTTGTAGATGATGATATTATCGAACGTTTCCAGAATTTCCAGGTTCAGATCGTCGCTGCTGATTTTTTGGATATTTTGTGAATTCCCGCTGTAAATTTCCAGCATGGTTTCCAGGGTCAGAGGAAGTTCGTGCAAATCGGTAAGAACTGCGATCCGAACCTCGGCGTCGTGATAAAAACTAAAATAATTGCGATTATCGAAAATCTCCCGTTCGTTTTTTACTTCCACGTAACCACTGTGCCAGCCTTCGGTTTCCGCGCTAACGGTGAAGCTTTCCGTTTTGCGCTGATTCGGTTGCAGATCGGTTACTTTTTCAGCGATGGTGCTGTCATCCAAAAAGAGACGGTAAATCACGTCCTGCTGCGGAGATGACGCATGATTCACCAGCTCGAAATTGATCTTTCTTTCCACACCTTTCTGAACGAGTTCATTCTCGATGTAGCTGTTCTGGCAGCTGATATTGAACCTCTGTTCTGTCTGGGAAGTGGGAATGATAAACGTGGGATATTTACATTTTTTTGGCAGATCAAAGCTTTGCAGATCGGTGATGAGAATGATTTCCCGGTTGGGAAGATGCACTTTATCCAGATGATTTTCCGCCTCTTGCAAAAGTTCATTCAAGGGAATCGCTTTGGAAGTGATTTCCAGATTTTGGATCAAAGCGATGTCTGATTTTCCGTTGTGCGGAATGGCGTGCAATTCGTTCCAATCAGCATCGGCAGAGAAGAGAATGACCGTATCGTCGGCAGAAAGCATCTCGTCGATTTGCCCGGCAATGACTTTGGCTTTATCGAATTCCGTCTGTGTATCGATCAGATAATTCATGCTGTAGGAATTATCGACGATAAGCGCCAGCGCTGTTTTGGGATGATGATTGCCGCTGTTGAGTTTAGCCGATTTGATCGCCGGACGGGAAATTGCCAGAATGACCAACAAAATGATGAGCATCCGAATCAGCAGCAGAAGCAGGTTTTTCAGATTGATCCGCTTTTTTTGCTGTTGCTGGCTTTCTTTGATAAACCGGATCGAACTAAAGATGATTCTTTTCGGTCGTTTTTTGGCGAAAAGATAGATCAGAACGGGGATAACGACAGCCGATGCCAGAAACAGAAAGCCGGAATTCAGGAATGAAATCATGAAATCTTTTTATCCAGAATTCGATAGGTTTTATGCACGTGTCCGCCCAGGTTGGTGGCGATGCGGTTCATCATCGTGTTCGTTTCCAAAATCCAGGACATTTCGGCATTTTTGATCTGCAATTGTTTGTGTTCGTGTGCCACCTGAAAGCTCTTGGTGTAAAATACGGTATCGATGCCGCGTCCCTGAAATTCTTTGATCACCCCCATCGTGATTACGCGCATGGCGGTTATTTTGTTGCGCCCGAACAGAAAGTGAAAAATCCCGAACGGTAACATTCTGCCTTTCATCTTTTGGATGATCTGATTGTAATCCGGCAGGGCACAATAAAATCCGGCGGGTTGATCTTCCACGAAAGCCAGGTAGAAAAACTCCGGTCGCACAAAAACGATCATGGTATCGATGAGATGAAAGAATTCTTTTTCGGTCATGGGGACAAAGCCCCAATTGCGTTCCCATGCCTGACTGTAAATAGTGAAAACCAGTTCCAAATCCTGGCGCAATTCCTTGCGTTTACGGCGCAGAGGGCGGACGGTAAATCTGCCGCGTTGTTGCAGCTTTTCCACGATCCGGTTCAGTTTTTCCGGGGGATTATTCGGAATGAGATAAGCCAGCAAATCCATACTTTTATGCAGTCCGGCATTTTCCAGTAACTTTTTGTAATACGGCAGGTTATGCGTCATCATGATGAAGGGCGGAGTATCGAAGCCATCCACCAATAAACCGCATTCGTCGTTCGTGGAAAAATTCAGAGGTCCACGCAACATATCTTTGCCTTTGGCTTTGTTCCATTCGTAAGCTGCTGCGATTAATTTATCGGCAACTTCCTGATCGTCGATACATTCGAAGAAACCGAAGAATCCGGCTTTATCTTCGTGAAATTTGTTGTGTTGTGTGTTGGTCTGTGCCGAAATCCTGCCGACGATTTTGCCGTCTTTCTCTGCCAGGAAAAGCTGCACTTCGGAATGTTCGTAATACGGATTGCAGGCGGGATCGAAGAATTTTTTCTGCTCGGAAATAAGGGGAGCGACCCAGTTCGGATCGTTTTTATAGAGTGAAAACGGCAGCATGATGAACTGCCTCAGCTCTTTTTTATTGGTTACAGGTTTTATAGTTATCATTTTTTATCCGATCTTTTTTTCAAAAATAGTGTAGGTTTTGCTTTCTGTGGAACCCATCATTTCGATCAGGCGGATGGTCATTTTATTGTTTTCCAGCACCCAACCCATGTCGCAATAATGGTAGCGTGTGCTGGAATAAATCTTTTGTTTCCAGAGCATTATGCCATCCAAACCGAGACGGCGGTATTCGGGTTTTATGCCCAGATAAC
>DAISYT010000247.1:0-3923 GCA_036825175.1 Candidatus Cloacimonadota bacterium | reverse complement strand
TTCACGCCATTGTCTCTAAGTTGGTTTACATTAAATCCTGCTGCGGACCAACTATTTTCGTAATTGATTGTCTCCGAAAATAAAAGAACAGTCGCCAGCAGAAATAACGCTGTGATACTTTTTTTCATAAACACTCCTTTTTTGTAATTTTTTTTATTTTAATAGAATTACTTTTTTTACACTGGTATAATCGGTTAAGTCGTCGTGCACGTCCATAAATGTGAAATAAACACCGCTGGAAACTGCCTTTCCGAAGCTGTCTGTGCCATTCCAACTCACGAGATGATTACCGGCTTCCAGATCTTTGGAAACCAGCGTTCTCACCTTCTGACCTTTCATATTGAAAATCGAGATATTCACATACGAAGCATTTTTCAGGCTGAAGTTAATATTCGTTTCCGGATTGAAAGGATTGGGATAAATGCTTTTGATTTCCGTAATCTGTGGTATCTGGTTCGGTCCGTTTCCGGTGTGATTCAAAACAACTTCCGTAATCTCCGATTCATAATCTCCGCTGTAAAAAGCACTTACACCGTAAGTATATTCACCGGCAGGAACGCCTTCGTCGAGATAATTCGTTTCCGTGGTCGTGGCAATTTCGATATTATCACGATAAATTTTGTATTCATTCAATGAACGTTCCGGAGCAGTCCAGTTCAATTCCACATCCAATCCCACGGAGATGGCGGTAAGATTTTCCGGAGCCGGCAGAGTAATAGAAAATGCTTCCGTATTGGAAGGAGCAGATTCGCCTTCATCATAAACTGCCGTTACATAAACTTCATAATCTCCGGCAGCGAAACCGGAGAAAGAATAGGAAGTTTGGGTAACCTGTTCAACAAAATTGTCATCAAGATAAACATTATATCCGAGCAAATCGCGTGCATCTTTGGAAGGAATATTCTTGGCAACGCGAGTCGTCAGCTCGTTAGTAGCGGGAGCATCCCAAGTAAGTTCCACATCGTTGTAATCTACTACTTCTGCCACCAGATTGGCAGGAGGCACGATTCCAATTAAGGTAAAATCTATGTTTCCGGTAGTAACACCTGTTTCTACTAAAACATCTTCCACGGTTACGGTACTATAATCGTTCAAAGCAGCTTCTACATCATAAGAACCGGGCATCAGAGTAAGCATATAATCGCCATTTGCATCCGGATTAGCCGTTTGACCACCGGCAGAAACCACCACATCCTGAACATTGCCGGAACCGCCCTGCAGAATTACATTACCGGTAATATATCCGGGATCGATCGTCACGCTGATGGGTGGAAAGACGATGTAATCCAACCAGGCACAATCGCTGCCGCTGGCAACCGAAGTATCTTTGGTATATTCCCAACTAAAAGTATGACTTCCGGCAGAAACGGGATATACTTCTTGCGTCCAACTGCTTCCGGTTCCGCTCCAGGAACCCATTTGAGCGCCATCGATATAAAATCTGTAATAATCGTAACCTGATTCGGAAGAGACTTTTTCATAAAATGAGATTTCTCCATCAGCCACCACATCGACAGTCAGTGATAAAGCAGTTGTCTGACTATTTGATATGGTGCCGCTTTTTGCACAATAAGTGCCTTCATAAGCACCGGTCGTAATAACCCAATCGGCATTACCGCTGAACTGCCAATCGTAAGAATTGAAGCTGTTCGATTCGAAATCTTCGATGGAAATTCCCACCACGCAAGGAATACCGAAAGTGGTATTATAAGCACCGTTATTGGCATCGATATCTAAAACCAGATTGAAGGTTTCCGCGATGGGAGTGGTGGAACTGACTGTAAAACTAAATACGCCGGAAGCTTCCTCACCCGAAGCTAAAGTACCGAAATCGGCATTATCGTCATCGATGGTAACATAAGCTGAACTGCAGGAAATGAGACCGGCAACATCCTCGGCTGTCAGAGTTCCATTATTACGGATATTAACTGTGATTTCTATGGATTCACCCGGATCGAGATAACCGTTGTTGTTTCCTACAACTTCCTCGATTTCGTATCCGGTCATGGCAATATAAACACCAGAAACTTCGGAAATAACTTCCACCGCATCCAGATCGAAACCGGCATCGGCAGAGATAGCCACACCATCGCCGTCGTCCAGAATCCTGATATATCGAGCTTCGATCATACCTGCAACCGCCAGATCGAATTCGGTGGTTCCGCTACCTGTTCCAAGAGTCTGCCAGGGACCATCTAAAGATTCTCCGGCATAAGCAGTAAATCCTTCGGCAGTATTATCGCCTTCATAAATACAGATATCATTGCCGGTTCCATCCAAAACCGGAGTCTGCATATCCAATACGATCCAGCCACTTTTCCCGATCGAGTAATTCACATTGTCGGGAGCACCGAGACAAGCCGGGGTAAAACCTTCATCTGCCGTGTTATTGTCAGGAATCTGACTGCTGCCAACTTTATAAACATACTGTCCGTCTTCTGGTTGTAACTGGAAGTTGGTAACGGTGGAAGAATTGGAATTCACCACCACACCGGTAACGGTTTGAGATTCATAGCCATTTGCTGTGATCGTGATATCGTATGTTCCTGCCAAAACATATTTATGATAATCACCGACAGCCAGATCGGTGTAGCAGGGGAAATAACCATTCACGAAAACTGAAGCTGCCACCGGTTCGCCAGTCGAAGCATCCGTCACGACACCTTCCAAACCATAACCGGCATATTCGATCAGCATAAGCATCGCAGGACGATTGTAATTGTAATAGGTCATAATCATGCTGGCAGAAGGTTGTTTCTGATTTGAAATTTCGATAGACCAGCTAACAGAACCCTGCGTTCCATAATTGGAGTCTTTGGTACTGCCATTGATCGGATACATACCGGTGCAACCCTGTCCGTAATCTAAATTGGAATAACCGGAGGTAGTCGAATACAATGCTGCCAATTGATTTAGAATTGTGAAATCCGGGCAATGAGAAGAACGATAACTCCACGGAAAGGAAACAAACTCTGTTCCGCTATGATATGTGGTGTGTATAACGAATTGGCGGCCAAAAGTCGCAGTACGTAAAGCTTTTGATTCCACCTGAGAAAAAGCACCGGGACTACCACCCCAGGAATCCCACATGTAACCGGCATCACGATTAATGTCCACACCGTTGTTATTATAACGCACCATGTTTGCTCGTCCATCCGGATTCACCATGTAATAAATCCAGATTTCACGGCTATCTACCAATTCGGTAATGGTGGGATCGACGCCATAATTTGTGCATAGATCACGGGCAAAACGAATACAGTTTTCGGCGCAACCGATCTCGTCACCATGAATGCCACCGTCGAACATAATTTCTGCTTCATTTTCATCGAGGGTAACGTTATCAGTGATTTTCAGAGCGCCAAGTTCTCTGCCGCCCATCGAAGTACCATATACCGTTTTCTGACAAATAGCAGGAAATGCCCCGACTAAACTGTCGGCTAAGGCAATAATCTCTTCCCAGGAATGGTAAGCTTCCCGACTGTTATCCTGGATTTGCCAGAAATTCGCGGAAAAGGCTGGTAAATCTTCTTTTTCTATTCTGTATTCCAAACCGATATTCTGGATGAGAGCCAATTCGGCTGGAATCACATAAAATATTGCTTCGCCGTTAGGATATACATCGCCCTCCAGATTCAAACTGGCAAGCTGAGCTAACTGGTCGTCATTTTCATAAAAAACCCTCACTTCCATCTCGCCATCTCGCCAAGCCCAGACGGAACCAATAAAAAGAACTGTTAACATACAAAAAACAAAAATTTTTCTCATTTTCACTCTATTACTCCTATATTTTTCCAAAAATATTTTTTATACTATATATGCAATAAATATTCCAAGTTAGATTACATTTCTCTTAGAACTTTTTCCGGTAAAAAATAAAGAAAATTCTGGAATTTGACTATACGATGGCAGAGCCAAGGGGT
>DAISYT010000246.1:0-3927 GCA_036825175.1 Candidatus Cloacimonadota bacterium | reverse complement strand
TTCTGCAAATCGAAATATCCGGCGGTACAAACGAGGCTGAATTCTTAAAACCAAGATCCTTCATTCCTGCCGGAGAATCGACCATCCAAAATATTTCCGGAAAAGCCGAAGTCATTGTGACAAAACTGGAAGTGTTGCTGAATAATCTGAATGCCATTACAGCGGAAGAAAATCAACATAAACTTACTAACATTCTTACCGGCATCGATAGTGTGCTCAATAAAAACGTCGAGCCAGTGGGAAATATAATTGCCAACCTCGAGATCATCAGCACGGAACTGAGCGAAATAACAGTTACTTTGAATGAAGCTACTACCAATATAAATAATATTCTGCAGAGCGGAAAAATCGACAGCATCATTACCAATACCGATAAAATTACTGCCGATCTGGCGAAAGCCGATTTACGAAAAATGGTCACCGATCTCGATAATGCCATTATCCAGGTCAATCTTACACTTTCCCGTCTGGATGCTACTCACATGGAAAGCAAACAGGATATTCTCGATACCATAGAATCATTGCGGGAAACCGTCGATAACCTAAACGAATTCAGCAGGATGATCACCGAAGATCCTACTCTGTTACTGCGTTCAAGAAGAAAATAGTGAGGAAAAATAAAATGAAAAATTATAAGAATCTGATCTGGTTACTCTGGCTGGCAGTAATCTTTATATCGGGTTGTGCCGCCGGAGAATTGCTCACTAAAAATTACTACATTCTGGAGTATTATTCGCACGGTGAAAATCCTAATCTGGTACAGAAAACGCCTATTCCCAAAAGCGTTTACATTCAGGATGCCAAGGTTTCCAAAACTTATAACCGCAATCAGATTGTGATCCGTCATTTCGGACCGCGCATCACGTATGATAATTACAATCTTTGGGGTGTGAAGCTGACTAAAGTAATTCCCGATCTGATCCAAAAAAGGATGCAGAATTACAGGCTTTTCAAACAGATAAACCGTGAATTTCTGGATACCAGACCGGATTTGGAAGTTTCTGTCGCGGTTAATAATATCGAAGAGTATATTTCGGAGAACATGCAGCAGGCAAGAGTTAACATCAGTTTCATTCTGCGGAATTCCGGTGAAGCAACGGTGCTGGCTCAGCATAGCGTGAACGTGGAAAGACGCTTGCTGTCCAACGATTATGACACTTTTGTGCAAACTGTGAACGAGATTATATTGGAAGAGACGGATAAATTCATTATCAAAATTCTGCGAAGTTGTGGCGTAGAAGGTTGTACGGAAGAAATACCGGCAGAAAAGAAAGACAAAAATATCCTGGAAGAAATTACTGCTGAAGATTTTACGGAAGAAGAAGAAATAGAAGTGGGAGAAGGTACGGGTTTACTGCAGTTACCGGCTCTTTCCAGAACCGATAATGAGCCGTTATTCTATGCGATAAACGATTCCGATTTTACGCAGTCGGGGAAAATGGGTACTCCGCTCGCCTTACAGGAAGGAGTTTACACCATTCGCTACGGTTCGGGAAAAGCCAATCAGTTGATGAAGCAGGAAAATATCAAAATAATTCCGCGTTATAAGACCATCATCGAACCGGATTGGGGTTGCATTATAATCGAAGTGATGGATAAGCAGAGAAATTATGCCAAAGTAAGATTTGATATTTATGATCTGGTGACCGGAGAAAGTTATGGCGGCGGATTCCCGGCAGAAGAAGAAATTGGTGAGCAATCCACCGTGTGGGTTTTAAAACCAGGCATTTACAAAATTACTTTAAATAACGAACCGTTCAATACTTACACGAATTTTACCACCATTTACGCAGAAAAGGGAGAAGTGAAAAGACTGACCATCGTTATGGATACGGATGAAGACGATAATCCAACAGACATGATCGGTGCCGGTGTGCTGGAAGAAAGCTTCCTGGAAACTTCTCTGGAAAAAACCAAAATTTCCAGCGCCATTCATTGTAACGTCAATGTGAACAGCGATAACGAAGAAGAAGAAAACACCACCGAAACCACGATCATCATGGATACTCAGATGGAAAATTATCTGATTTACGATGACGGTCCTGTCCATTATACAATGAAAAATCTCATTGAATTGGGTACATCCAAAAATACCAATGAAGATTTCCGTCTGGCCACAGATGAATTCGAGCTAAAAAATACTCTGGTCTATTATTTCTTCAAAGATCTAGGCGTTTATGGCAGATTCGATGCCAAATCTCACTTTTTCGATGGACACTGGTACAGTACGGAAGAATTCTACTGCACGAAAATAGATAAAGACGGAAATACTGTACTGGACAGCGTTTTAGTCGACCATGTAAAAACGGAATCATCCTTTTTCCCCTTAACTTTAAAAGAAGGAGTCGGCATAAACTATCGTATCTTTAATCGTTCCCGTGCTAATCTCAATCTGCGGGTCGGCTTCGGATTAGAACATATTTTTAATAAGGATGTATATCAATTATACAGCCCTTCCGGAAATACGACATATCGCGAATATCACGAAATTGAATCCGAAAACAAGAAAGGCACAGAAGCCTCGTTAGTCGGTTCTTTCCAATTACCCCTGAATCTTTCGTATAATGTTAATGCCGATTTTCTGTTTCCTTTCAATGATCTGGCAAATTATTCCATGGAATGGGAAAACGTGCTAACAGCAAAGCTCTTCAAATATATTTCCGTAGATTATAAACTCAAATTCATTCATGAAGTGCCGAACGTAGGCGACGATTACATTGCCAAAAATCATACCTTGTTCCTGAGAATAACTTATTTCCTGAGGTAAAACTTGGCTGCTACAGAAACTTCTCTTGCCTATCGGAATAACATTCTGATCATCACCGGTCGCATTGATAAATTCACGGTGCCAAAGCTTCTGCCGGTTTACCGTTCGTATAAGCTGGCAGAATTGGAAAAAATCGATCTGCAAAATGTGCAGCATATCGATAGCGCCGGAGTAGCTTTTCTCGATCAAATCCGACAGGATTTTTTAACACGGCAGGTGGAAATCATCAATGCGGACAGCAACACGGCAGGTACGATCAACACCTTTTCTTCGCTGGCAATAACCCGCGTGGCGGTTCCGCCGAAAGATAATATTTTTGTTCAAATCGGGGATGGCATTTTCCGGTGGCTGGATGCTTCCAAATCTGCAGTATACCTCGTGGCGGATATTTTCTATTGGTCGTTTGTAGGAATCTTCGATAAAAAAGGACAACGCAAAGGTTCTGTGACACAGCAAAGTATTGCGATCGGAATGGATGCCTTGGGAATTATTGCTTTGCTGTCGCTAATTTTAGGATTGATCCTCGCTCTGCAATCGGCAGCACAACTGCGTCAGTTCGGAGCGAATATCTTCGTTGCCGATCTCATGGCAATTTCCATGGTTACGGAAATGGGACCGATCCTTACCGCCATTATTCTGGCGGGACGCAGCGGCTCGGCGATTGCTTCCGAAATCGCCACGATGAGCGTGACCGAAGAGATCGATGCTCTCAAAATGATGGCGATCAATCCCATCCGTTATGTAGTAGTTCCGAAATTTCATGCTATCACCATCTGCATTCCGCTGCTGGTTACCGCTTCCACTCTGATCGGTATTTTGGGCGGATTGATCATTGCCGTAACCTATCTGGATTTGAGTGCGGTGGTTTTCTTCAATCGCATTTTTGAAGTCCTTACAATGAAAGACGTGCTGGTGGGGCTGGGAAAGAGTTTCTTCTTTGCCTGGGTGATCGTAATCATCGGCAGTTACTACGGCTTTAATGTTACCGGTGGAGCGGAAGGCGTGGGCAAAGTTACCACTCAATCCGTGGTTGCTTCGATTTTCTGGGTGATCATTCTGGACGCCATCAACAGCCTGATCTTCTATTTTTGATTTATGAAAAAAGAACCGATAATTTCCATCCGCGATCTCGTGGCAAAATATGGTGAGAAGACCATTTT
>DAISYT010000245.1:0-3940 GCA_036825175.1 Candidatus Cloacimonadota bacterium | reverse complement strand
CTTCCTTTTTTTCTTTGGTCCTTATATATTGCAACCTGGCGTTAATACCTTTATTATCAGTGAGATAATGACAATGCTTCAATAAAGAAACAGCTAAATAATTCTCATACATTACGCCTGCGTCGCCGTTCACCATACCTGTATCATAAAAATACAATTTTGGCTCTTTTTGCAGGGAACGTGCAATATTGCGGGAAAAAGGTAAGATCAGAAAAATGATGTATAAGGATTCCAAAATCTGAATGTATTTCTTAATTGTATGAGGGGATTTTTCAAGATCACGCGCCAAGGTCATGTAAGATAATGGCGACCCGACCTTTTTCTGAAGAAGTGACAGCAATGTCCGCATGGTCTTAATTTCCTGAATATTTTCGAAATCGAGGATGTCATCTTTGATCAAACTGTCTGCATACAACATTCTCCAGCGGGTAACTTCCTCCATATTTTCTGCCAGTAAAGGCTCTGGGAATCCACCTCTTTGAATAAGAAAATCCAGGGTAAACTTTTTATCGAGGAGAGATTCTTTATAACTAAATGGTAAAAGATGATGTACAAAAAATCTGCCTGCCAATGAATCTCCACTCTGACGAAATGCCTCCAAACGAGCGCTGCCAGTGACCAAAATGTGCATATTATCAGGTTTGTTATCGAATACGCCTTTCAGATAATTTTTCCAAGCCGGCATTTTATGAATTTCATCTAAAATCAGAAGATCTGTGGAAGGCAGCCAGCTTTCATCCAAAATGATTTCACGATCTTTATTACTATCGTAATTCAGATAAAGCGGAGATGCATAGTCTTTGGATATCTCTTTTGCCAACCAGGTTTTACCTACTTGACGAGGTCCGACCAGAAAGACCATTTTCTTATTCAGGTCTTTTTCTATTAATTCTTTTTGAATTCTTTTCATGTGACTAAAATGCAATTCAATGCAAAAAGGTCAAGACTATTTTGCAAAGCAGTGCAAAATAGTCGAAAATCTCAGGTATGAAAATCTTAGAATATTTATTCTTTAGCCTGCTTGAAATTCAGAATCAAATTCAAAAGAATGCCGATAATGGCAGCTAAACCTAAACCGCTCAGTTCAAAACTTCCCACCGAGAACTTGGCTCCACCCAATCCCAAAACCAGCATGGCAGCACTGATCATCAGTATTCGGGGATTGCTCAGATCGACCCGATGATCGACCATATTTTTGATTCCAATGGAAGATATCATTCCGAATAACAAAATGGAAATCCCTCCAATCACCGGAGCCGGGATCGTTAAAATAATGGCAGTAAATTTAGGGATAAAAGATAGCAGAATAGCGAAAACAGCTGCGATTCGCATCACCAGCGGATTGTAAATTCCGGTCAATGCAACTGCACCCGTATTTTCACTGTAGGTGGTATTGGCTGGACCCCCGATCAAGGCGGAGAGAGTTGTTGCCAAA
Source organism: Candidatus Cloacimonadota bacterium (assembly GCA_036825175.1). Taxonomy (GTDB): domain Bacteria; phylum Cloacimonadota; class Cloacimonadia; order Cloacimonadales; family TCS61; genus B137-G9. Next base: position 2,505 of record DAISYT010000245.1, on the reverse strand, counting down.
CCATCTCCCAATAAGGTTCTGTGAATTCCGGGGCTGGCAAAGAAATCTTTTCCCACCACATTGCCGATTGCCAGAATATCTCCAAAATGTTCTACGATCGTGACAATTGCAATGGGTACGATCAGCGAGATGGAACGAACTGTAAAAACCGGCAGAGAGAAATTCGGTAAACCGATCCAATTTGCATTCCGGATCGGACTAAAATCCACAATTCCGATAACAATCGAAAAGAGATAACCAACGATCAGAGCGAAAAGAACCGGCAGCATGGAGAGAAATTTCAATCCGATTCTGGCAAAATATACTTTGATAAATACCGCGGTGGCAAAGGTGATCAGTGCGACCAACCAGCAGCCATTTATCCCGATCTGCTCCGCTATTGCCGGTGAATTTGTGCCATTGGCATTACTGATGGCGACCGGAGCTAAGATCAACCCGATAAGCACAATCATGGGACCGGTGACATGCGGCGGCAGAATTCTGTGTAAAATTTCGACTTTCACGAAACGGAAGATGATAGCCACCACCACATAAAGCAATCCGGCGACGGCTATTCCGCCCAAAGCTTCCGGCAGAGAACCGCCGTTGGCTGTGGCAACGGCAATGATGCCCGGAATAAAGGCAAATGACGATCCCAGAAAAACCGGAACCTGGAATTTGGTTAAAATGTGAAATAAAAGTGTGCCGACACCTGCGGCAAAAAGCGTTACACCCACATCCAAACCGGTAAGCAGCGGGACCAGAACGGTAGCGCCAAACATCACGAAAGTATGCTGTAAACCCATGATAATGTTTTTACTATTTAGGTTTTTCATCGAGTCTTTTCTCCTTTTTGTTATAATATCGACGAGTGGAATTTATTCTACCGGAATATCACGGAAAGTGATAGTAAAGTAATTTTTCAGATCAGGAAGATACAACAACAGATCGAGACGCTTCACGTCGGTCGGTTGTGGCTTTACACCACGGAATTTCAAAGTGTATTGCGTTCCCACATCCTGTACCATCATTACTTCTTCGATGCCGTTCCAGCCGGTTTTGTGCGTTCCCAGAAATTGCTCCGGACTGCGATATTCGCGTCCCTGTTCATCGATGAAACGAACATAATCACTTTCTGCTCGGTCGTAAAGCGTGATCTCTTTATCAGGATCGAGATTTGTTACTGTAAGGATAACGGTAAGAAATTCATTGGAATAGAAACATTTTTGTAACTCGAACTGCACGCCGTTTTTTACTATCGGCGGTTTCAACCCGGAATATTGCGGTTGAGTACTGGTTCCCGCTCCTGCCGCATTTCCGTTTTGTTGTACACTTTCACCCATCAACAGCCGAATCGTATCATCCTTGATGACGTTTACCGAAGCGACCGCAAAAACGGAGCCGGATTCTGTGGAAATGAGCCTGGCATTGATTTTTACATTTTCTCCCAAATCGGTGATCGAACCGGTAATAATAGCATCAACGCCCAAAATCTGACCGATACTGATGGCGGTTTCCTGATCGATGTAGCCTGAGGTTCCCAATTTCTGCTCTTCCAATACTGTTTGCAAAAGATTTCTTTCTACCACTTCAAACTTACCGGTAGTGAAAATCCGCGTGAGCAGCTCTTCGGCGAGAAATCTGCCCAATTGTGTAACGTTGCCTTCCAAATCGGCAAATTCGATCACGGCTATCTTACGCACATTTGACTGATTGAAACTGGCGATGATCTGGCTGGTAAGTCGATTCATTTGTTCATCCAGACCCGGACCGGATTGCTTCTGAACTTTTTGGGGTTGATTGACTGGTCCGCAGGAAATGAATCCCAACACTAAAATAAGAATAACTGAAAGCTTGAAAAACTTCATGAATCCTCCCAACTTTTCATTATTTACTTTTCTCAAAAAATTTTTATCTTTCCAAATTTGCAAGGATTTTATGAAAAAGACATTTATTTTCTGTAACATCAGGCTTATTTGGCGTTTAGTTTGGCAAAAACAAGTTTGAAGAGGGCAGGCTATGCTGAAGAACTATTTGAACATTGCGGTCAGGAATATTTGGAAAAATAAAGTTTATGCAGCGATCAATATTATCGGGTTTGCCATCGGACTGGCGAGCTGTCTGCTCATTTTGCTGTATGTAAATAATGAGCTTAGTTTTGAAAAAATGCACCTGAATCGCGACAGAATTTATCGGGTTGGAGTAAATTTGAGTCATGGCGATACGAAAATTCCGTTTGCTGCCGCCATGCCTCCGCTGGCTCCGGCGCTAAGGGAAGAATTTCCCGAAGTGATTTCGGCAGTGCGTATCCGTCTGATGAATGATTATTCACTGGAATACCAAGACAAACCATTGCAGAATGCCAGTCTGGCTTTCACCGAACCTCCCTTCTTTCAAATATTCGGTTTTGAATTGCTCAACGGAGATAAAAATACGGCTTTGAAAGACCCCTTCTCCCTGATCATCTCGCAAAAAATGGCAGATAAATACTTTCCAAACGAATACCCGATGGGAAAAACGTTGATC
>DAISYT010000244.1:0-3959 GCA_036825175.1 Candidatus Cloacimonadota bacterium | reverse complement strand
CGAAATAACCCTTGGCTCTGCCATGGTGATAGTCAAATTTAAGAATTTTCTTTATTGAAACATGATGAACTCATTCATCCTCAAAATGATGAAAGAGAAACTTAGAATGACGATGATGAAAGAAATAAAATAAGAGGGAATATGATCGAAGTAAGGAATTTAACCAAGATTTTTCAGCCGAAGCAGAACACGGAATTTTATGCGGTAAACGACCTTTCTTTTACTGCCAACCATGGTGAAACTGTGGTGCTGCTGGGCGTGAACGGCGCCGGTAAAACCACTACTATGCGGATGTTATCCACGATTCTTCAACCCACATCGGGTAGTGCCTTTATCGAAGGTTACGATGTGCGTACCCAATCCCGCCAGGTGCGGGTAAATCTTGGTTTCCTTTCCGGCGATACCGGGCTTTATGGAAGGCTTACCGCCAGAGAAGTAATTACTTATTTTGGAAGGCTTTATGACGTTCCCAAAGAAACGATCAAACAACGGATCGAGGAAATGGCGGAACTGCTCGATATGCAAGGCTTTCTGGATAAAAAGATCGATCTGCTTTCCACCGGTATGAAACAAAAAGTTTCCATCGCCCGTTCCATTATTCATAATCCTGCCGTGATGATTTTCGACGAGCCGACCGCCGGTTTGGACATCCTTACCGCCAAGAACATCGTTTCTTTTATTCATCATTGCCAGGAAGAAGGTAAATGCGTGCTTTTCAGCACTCATATTATGCGGGAAGCCGAAAGAATTGCCGACCGCATCGTGATGATCCACGAAGGAAAATTATTGGTGGAAGGCACGTGGGAAGCCTTTAAAACAGAAACCGGCTTGCATGATCTCGACGATATTTTCGTGCATTATGTGAATAAAAAACGGGAGGAGAACGAGAATGGACATGAATAAAGTTTTTACCGTTTATAAAAAGGAAATGCTCGATCTTCTGCGCGACCGACGCACGATTATTTCTTCTTTCGTTTTACCCGTAATCCTTTATCCATTAATCATGATCGGTTTTTCTGCCATGATGACCCGGCAGGAAACCAAATTACAGGAAAAAGAAGCCACGATTTACATCCGGGATCATGTGACTGATGAATCTTCGCGGGAAATTATCGAGGCTATTACAGCTCTTCCCACTTTTCACAGAATGGAAACGCCGGCAGAATTACAATCGAAAGACCTGGTGGATATGTTGCAAGACAACAGCCTGCAGGCGGCGTTGGAAATTGCCGACAGCACCATGGAAAACGGGAGTAAGGTTTATTTAATTACCGTTCAATACAATAAAACCGATGATGCATCGAATCTGGTTTACGGTAAGATTTATCGTGCTGTAAAAGATGCGGAAACGAGCATCGTGGCGAACAGATTGAATAAAATTCAAGTCGATAGCCGCATCTTGCAGGCAGTCGATATCATCGAAGAAAACGTTGCTCCGCCCGAAAAAATGGTGGGATTTGCTCTCGGTAAATTCCTGCCGTATCTGTTGATCATTCTCACGGTGAGTGCGGCTTCCGTCATCGCCAGCGATCTGGTGGCGGGTGAAAAAGAACGGGGAACTCTGGAAACCATTTTGGTGAGCGCTGCCCGTCGTAATGAGCTGGTTATGGGTAAATATCTCACCATCATCACCATTTCCATTATCACGGTTCTTTTGAATATTTTCAGCATGTATTTTTCCTTCAGCCACATTATGGGGCAAGCGGGGGAAGAACTGAAAGGGCTTAGTTTGCCGCTGGGCAATTTCGCTCTCATTTTGCTGCTCATGCTTCCGCTCATCACTTTTTTCTCGGCGATCCTGCTTTCCATTTCCACTTATTCCCGCAATATAAAAGAAGCTCAAAGCTATCAAATGCCGCTGGTCTTCGCCAGTATCATGCTTTCCATGGTCAGTTTTCTGCCGGGATTTGAATTGAATACCGGCTTCGCGCTGATCCCAATCGTTAATTTTTCTTTGATGATCCGCGATATCATGCTCAGCGATTTCAAACTTTTTTATTTCCTCCTGATCATCGGCTATACCGTGGTTTTGGACGTCATTCTCATTTTGCTTTCGAGTAAATTATTTAACAGCGAAAACGTGCTTTTCCGCACTTCCGAAGAAAAATCGCTCAAATTCTGGGGAAAAGGAAAGCAGAATGTTTTTTCCACTCAATTTATGATGATGATCTATTTCGTTCTGCTGTTGGCTCTTTATTATATCGGAACGGATTGGCAGGTGAAAGATATCATGAGCGGCTTGGTAAAAACGGAAATTATCATTGTTTTATTGCCGATTGTGTTGCTTCTGCGCCTTTCCAAAAATGACCTCAAAACCAGTTTGAGTCTGCATAAAACCAATCCTGCCAATTATCTGGTGGCTCTGCTCGGTGTGATTCCGGCTTTGATCATCGTGGCGATTATCGCTCAACTGATCAATCTGATTTTTCCCTTCTCAGAATCGTATTTGAAAGCCATGCAAAAACTTTTAACCGCCGATTCCGGGACTTTATGGAACAGCCTTTTCATCATTGGCATTTTACCGGGAATTTGCGAAGAAGTGTTTTTCCGAGGTTACATTTTTCATGGTTTCCGAAAATACGGTAAATGGCAAGCCATCGTGATCACCGGCATTTTATTCGGCATTTTCCATCTCGATCCGTTCCGTCTCGTGCCTGCTTCGCTGCTCGGAATCTGGATGGGCTATCTGCTGCTGAAAACCGACAGCATTTTCGTTCCCATGCTGGCTCATGCTGCCAATAACAGTTTTAGTATTTTAGTAAATTCATATGCCGGGAAAGTGGCGATTTTAAAGCTTTTCGAGCAGGAAACTCTGCCTTATTGGTACGTAATTCCGGCAGGATTAATTTTAGTTTTGGTTATGTATTTGCTAAACGTAATCAATCGGAATAAAGCGAATTATATGATGAATGTAGTGGAAATTTAGGAGAAGAATTATGTGCGGAATTGTTGGCTATATCGGCGGCAGGAAAGCTGCGCCCATTATTTTGGAAGGCATAAAGCGTTTGGAATATAGAGGTTATGACAGCTCTGGCATCGCTCTCATCGATAAAAATAGAAAATTAAAAACTTATAAAAAATCCGGTAAGATTATCGAATTGGAGCGTTCTTTGCCGATGCCTTCCGAAATGGAGGGAAACCTGGGCATCGCTCATACGCGTTGGGCTACACACGGCATTCCCAGCGAAGCAAACGCACATCCGCATACAAGCTGCCATAACGATTTTGCCATCGTTCATAACGGAATTATCGAAAATTACCGTTCTCTGAAAAGTAAATTGGAAGCGGAGAATCACATTTTTAGAAGCGATACGGATACGGAAGTTCTGGTGCATCTCATCGAACATTTCCAGCGAGAAACACCGGATCTGACTTTAGCCGTTCAAAAAGCTTTAAATTTGGTGGAAGGAACCTTTGGCATCGCGGTGATAAGCTCCCAATATCCCAATAAAATGGTGGCTGCCCGCAGGGGAAGTCCGTTAATTTTGGGAATCGGAAAAGACGAATTCTTTGTTACTTCCGACGTCAGTGCGATTATCATCCACACCAAGAAAGTTATTTATTTGCATGATAATGAGATCGTTACGATCGAGCCGACGCATTTTGAATTAACTACTCTCGATAATCAAACCGTATCGCCCAGAATTTCCGAAGTCGATTGGGATGTCTCTTCTATCGATAAGGGAAATTTCAAGCATTTCATGCTGAAGGAAATCTTCGAACAACCGGAATCGGTGGAAAATGCTTTCCGGGGCAGGCTGATGCCGGAATTATCGACCGTACGTTTGGGCGGTTTGAACATGAAGGGTGAGGAACTTCGCAGCATCCAGAGATTACAGATCGTTGCCTGCGGAACATCGTGGCATGCGGCTCTCATCGGAAAACACGTGATCGAAAGACTGGCGCGCATTCCGGTGGAAGTGGAATATGCCAGCGAGTATCGTTATCGAAATCCAATC
>DAISYT010000243.1:0-3992 GCA_036825175.1 Candidatus Cloacimonadota bacterium | reverse complement strand
CCTGAAACTACCGTTGAACAAAGAGGATAATGTGCAGGTCGAGGAAGGCTTTATTTGTGAATTCGATAGCAGACGGGTGGAATTCCAAGACGGCGAAGCAACGATTCTCTTTTTGGATGGCACGTTGACCGTAACCGACGAAAACGCAACAGAAGTCGTGAAAATCGGCAAAGACGGCATTTGGATAGACGGAGAAGACGGACATGTGGAGATCGGTGAAAATGGCATTATTGTGGAAGATGAAGACAACACCAATCTCTCCGGTTTCTGGGGTAGATTACTGGGAGGGTTCGTTCGCATGGTTGTGAAAGCGTCCATTAGTCACGTGGGTGAGTCTCCGGAAAAAATCGTAAAGTATTTCGTGAATGAAAAAATCGATGATAATAATTTCATAAATATCGACTGGGGCTGCGGCGAGGAAGTCCGTGATTTCCATGAAACATTCGTTCCCCAGAAAGGCGATAAACTGGAAGTATCCAACCTTAACGGCAATGTGGAAATCACTTCCTGGAACCAGAAAGAAGTCGATGTAACTGCCAAAATAAAATCCACTAATGGCAAAGATGAACTGGAAAAAGTCGAGATCAAAATCCGGCAGGATGATAATTGGCAGATCAGAACCGAATTTCCGGAAAAGAATGCCAAAGTCTCGGTATCGTATCAAATCCGTGTACCGGAAGGTATGAAACTGGTGAGCATCGATACTTCCAACGGTTCCATCGACTTACAGAAGGTGAAAGGCGAAATGACAGTCAGAACCTGCAATGCCAACGTCGAAATCGAAAACCTGGATGGAGCTGCCGATGTCTTTACCAGTAACGGCAGCATCAGTGTGAATCGCGTGAACGGCAAATTGAATCTGACCACAAGTAACGGTTCGATCTACGTAGAAAATGCGCCCAATCTGAATAACTGCATTACCTCCAACGGTAAAATTTCCGCTTCCATCGCTGAAGTGCACAACGATATGTTGTTTTCCACCAGCAATGCCCGGATCGAGCTGGAAATCGATCCTAAAATCGATGCCGATCTTTCGGCGCAGACCTCCAATGCCAATATCGATCTACGAGACATCGAAGTCGTAACGCAAAGTCTGTCTAACAATCAATTCTCCGGTTATATCGGGAAGGGTGGACAGAAAATCAATGTAGTTACATCCAACGACAAAATTGTTATTCAAAAGAAGAATTAAAGCAAATAAAGAAGGTGAAAAATGAAAAAAGTACTTTTGTTTCTTGTGTCGATGTTCTTGGTTTGGGGCTTGAATGCTGAGTTTTCTCTTGCCGGAACCGACGATTTTCTAGCGCCCAAAATTAATCCGGCTGCCATGGCTGTGGGCAATTCCTCCGGTTTGTCTTTTATCGGCAATTACGATGAAGACGGCATTTTTGAAGATTATTATTCGGTCATTATCGCTGACGAAAATCTGGGTTATGTACTCGATCGGGTGGGAAAAAATAATTATCATCGCCTGGCACTTTCTTTCGGAAACGGAAAAATATTCACGAATTTTTCCGCCGGATTGCACTGGGATTGGCAGAATAAACATTTCAAAGACGGCAAATTAGCCGAATCCTTTCTGTATCGCCCCTGCGATTTTCTCTCGTTCGGAGCAGTAACTCATGATGTTTTCGACGACGATTATAATATCGATCTGGGAATGGCTGTACGTCCGCTGATCCTTAATTCCGATTTATTGCCTCGTCTCACTTTCAGCGCCGACACGAAATACGCCGATGATGATTGGAGCAAACCCGTTCTGGGAGTGCAAACCGAGCTGATCGACGGCTTGAGATTGGGAGCTTCTTACGATACCGATGAAGAACAATTCGGACTTAATTTCGGCTTGGTTCTGGATAAGCTTGGCGTAGGAACGTTCGGTGAAGCTAACGACGACAATAAATTTGATCAGGGACAATTCTATGTGAATCTCTCCGAAAAAGATTTCCGTTCCTTCCTGAACTTCCGCCAAAAACAGTTTGTAGAACTGAAAATGAATGGTGAACTTCTGGAAACCAAAAAAGGCGCTAACTTCGGTCCGTTCAACCTGATTCTGAGTAAAGGAAGGACTTTGGAAAGCGTGATCGCAGAAATAAACCAGATGAAAAACGACGAGAAAGTGAAGGGTATTCTGTTCAAGAGCGACTCTTTCTCGGCTTCTCTGGCTGCCCGTCAGGAATTGATCGATTGCCTGCTCGATTTCAAAAAATCCGGCAAGAAAATCGTTTTCTACGATGAAGGTTATGGCGGTTCCAGCTATGCTTTTGCAGCCGCTGTTGCCGATCAAATTTATCTAAATCCGTCCGGCTACGTCGAGTTCCGCGGTCTTTCGGCGACCTCTCCCTATCTGCATTCGCTGCTGTATACGCTGGGCATCGATGTCATCAATATGCGCAGCCATGATTATAAAACCGCCGGCAATATGTTTAGTGAAGATCATATGACCGCTACCGAACGAGAAAGTTACGAATATCTTCTGGAAGGCATTTTTGCCGAAATCGAAAAAATGGTGAATGAAGGCAGAGCTGATCGTTTGAACAAACCGTTACGCGAATTGATCGACGAAACTCCGGTCTGGAATGCTGAAGCCGCTTTGGATAACGGTCTGATCGACGGTGTAATTTATGAAGATGAATTGAAAGATAAACTTGATAAGCTTTATCAAACCAGCAACGTGGTCGAAAAATACGAAAATCGAGATTATCGTTACGATTGGAATGAACCGACCAAAGAGAAGGTCGCGGTGATTTATGCTATTGGAAATATTAATTCCGGAAAAGGCAAACCAGGCAAATCCATTGGATCGGTTACCACCGCAGCAGCCATTCGTAAGGCACGTGAAGATAAAACCGTAAAAGGCATTATCTTACGTGTAGATAGTGGTGGCGGTTCCGCTTTGGCTTCGGATGTTATCGCCCGGGAAGTAAAACTTTGCCACGCCGGAAAAGAACAAAAACCTTTCATCGTTTCCATGGGCGGAGTAGCTGCCAGCGGCGGTTATTTTATCAGTCTTTATGCGGATAAAATCGTCGCTCAACCTGCCACGATCACCGGTTCCATCGGAGTGGTGGGAATAATGCCGTACTTTGAAAGATTATACCAAAAAATCCACGTCAACTGGGATACCGTTAAAATTGGAAAATATTCCGATTTTGGTAATACGAATCGCCTTCCCCGTGAAGATGAAATAGAAATAAGCGAAACGATGATCAAAGATTTTTACCAGAAATTTATCAGCAAAGTGGCAGAAGGCAGACACATGAATGTGGAAGATGTTCATCAAGTCGCTCAGGGTCGCATCTGGACCGGAAAACAGGCTCTGGACAGAGGTCTGGTGGATTTGTTGGGCGGCATGAATACCGCTAAAGCCGAAATGCAAAAAATGCTGCATACCAAGAAAGAGATCGACCTGGTAGAATACGATGGCAGTCGCAGTGTAGTCAGCATGCAGATTCCTGTGAACGCTTCAACCTGGATACCGGAACAACTGCGCACGCTTTGGAAAATGTCACAAACTGTGCAGCAGTTCGAGGATGACAATATTCAGATGATTCTGCCATACGTGCCGGAATTTTAAGATTACGAAAAATTCTCCCCCCGAGAATTGTAAGCCCTGCTGATGTTGAGCGGGGCTTTTTGCTTTTTTTAAGGATGGCAGGTTTTTAATTCAGAATTTCATCTGGTTCAAACCTCAGTCGGCAGCTGACGGACTGTTCCTCTATAATGAACAGATTAGTCGAGAAAGAGGAGCGAAAACTGTAAGCCTCAGCGAGGCGAAATAATGTAGCCAGGTGCCTTAGCGCCTGGAAAAGAAATCCCAGCAAAACCGGAGCACCATCGGTGCGGAACAAGAAGAAGAGAACATGAGAAGAGGAGAACATGAGAAGATGGGAAGATGAGAACATGAGAAGATGAGAAGATGGGAAGATGAGAAGATGAGAAGATGAGATTCTTCGTAAGAACAACGTGAACACACCCCGGGAATTTACTCT
>DAISYT010000242.1:0-4026 GCA_036825175.1 Candidatus Cloacimonadota bacterium | reverse complement strand
GAATGTTCAATCGGATATTGATCAGATTTTCATTGCGTTCCAATTCATGATCGAAATTGGCATAAATATACCCTTCTTCATAATACATGGAAGTAACGGCGCTGAGTTGCTTATTGAATTTTTCCAGGTCGAATACTTCATCGACATTGAATTTAAAATTTGAAGTGATCATATCATCTGTGAAACGCTCGTTGCCTTCCACAAATACTTTTCCAAAGTTATATTCTTTACCTTCATAAAGATAGATGTCGATAACGAATTTATCATCGACCAAATTGCGTTCCCAGGAAATGACTCTGGCGTCGATAAAGCCCTTTTTATTGTAATAAGTTACAAGATTTATCAGGTCTTCATCGAATTTTTCGTCTTCGAATTTCCCCGAACGGAACAGGCTGGCTTTTTTCGTTTTTAGTTTTCCTATAAGTTTTTTGGATTGGATCAGCTTATTGCCATGCAGTCGGATACTTTTTATTGTGACTTTGGAATTTTCATTCACATTGATAACCACATCGACTTGATTCTCTCCGACCGGTTCTTCCGTAAAGTTAATTTCCGCCAGATGATAGCCTTTCTTTTTATATTCTTCCACAATGGAATTCTGAATTTCTTTTTGTAAAAAAGGAGACCAGTAACTTCCTTCCCGCAGATCGATCGCTTCCAGTAATTTAGTATCGCTCAGCTTGTCGAGTCCCGCAAAACTAATTTTTTTTACGACGGGAAATTCCTTAACGTAAATTTGCAGAGCAATTCCCTGAGGAAGGTTTGTATATTCGATGCGAACATCTTCGAATACACCCAATTGGTAAAGGCTGTTAATGGATTTACTCACTTTATCCATATCCAGCATATCGCCGATTTCCAGCGTAATAATCGAAGAGATCAGATCGGTTTCGATATTTTGATTACCCATAATTTCTATATCCAGGATCAGTTGATTCTGGGCGTATAAAAATCCCAAAACCAGCATGAACAGAACAATTAAAGCCTGTCTTTTCATTCAACCTCCATGCTTATGCGAATCTGCTCCATTTATGAAAGGAGGATTTCTTCGTAAAGTTTTTTTCTGAAAATCCTCAGAATTCTGCTGCATTTCAGTATTTCATCCAATTTTTAGTTGATCAGGATTTTTTATATTTCCGTTTGCTTTCAGGAAGAAAATACAAAAATCTTGACGTGTTCCGCCCGATTTTATTTTTCGGATTTGTTTTGAAAGAAATGGGGCATTAGCTCAGTTGGGAGAGCGCTACACTGGCAGTGTAGAGGTCAGCGGTTCGAGCCCGCTATGCTCCACCATTTTTTTATCAGAAAGTTTTTTTACCTGAATCGTTTTACCGGTTTTTCTCTTTCTTTGCAGCAGTGATTATCCTGTTATTTTTTCTCGCCGAAATGGAATAAATTGACAACTCACTAAATTTCCATAAAGTTGCACTCAGATATTGTCCATTGAATTCAGCCAGGAAGTTCTTTATCGTCACAAAAAGAGATTTGGAAAATGAATTCTCTGAAATTCTAACTTGGATTTACCGAACTTTTAAAAAACAATGACTTCCCCAAAACAGTTCTTGATTATCTCCGATTCCCCAATGAAAAAAAATAAATTAGAGGAGTGAAGATGAAAAAAACGTTTTATGGTTTATTTGTTTGCTGTATAATGGTTTATGCCATGAATTCCAATCTTTATGCTCAAAATTACGCCGTGGAATTTGACGGCAATGATTACATCGATCTTCCCAATGAACTTTTTACAAATAATCTAAATTCGGGGACAGCCTTAACTCTCGAATTTATGTTCAAAGGTACGGTTTTGCAGTCGCCGCTACGCTTCCAATCTGATGCCACTACTTATGTGATAGCCGGTTATGGTACTGGTGATCCTGTGTTTGCCATTTCTTCCGATGGCGGCACGGCAAGCGGAGTTACCATTGCGGCTTCGGCAGATCTGGAAGATGATAATTGGCATCATGTTGCCATGAGCTGGGCAAAGAACGGCAATATGGTCACTTATCTGGACGGAGTTATGCAAAACACGCGTGCCGCTGCTGATGTAAACCTTCCCGTTATCGACTCGGGCGGACGTCTTGGCTCTTATGGTTCTTCCGAATACCTTACCGGCAGTCTGGATGAAGTGCGGATCTGGAATGTGGAACGTTCCCAAATACAAATTCAATCAACAATGAACACAACACTCACCGGATCGGAATCCGGTCTGGTTGCATATTATAAAATGAGCAATGGTAGTGGTACCACCTTGAGCGATCAGACTGCACATGGCTACAACAGTACCGGATGGAGCGGTGCCACCTGGATTACATTACCATTTTCCGGTGGCTACGGCACCAGCGGTAATCCCTGGCAGATAGTCAATCTTACCGAGCTTGGCACCCTTTCCGGCAATTCGGTTTACTGGGATGAATGCTTTCTTCAAACCGCAAATATCGATGCTGCCGCGACCGCTTCCTGGAACAGCGGAACCGGCTGGTCGCCCATCGGATATAATTGGGATCATGCTTTTTATGGAACCTACGATGGAAATAACTACAGCATCAGCGGATTGACCATAAACCGAAACAGCAGTTATCAAGCTTTCATTGGCGCAGCACGTGATAACTGTACGATTCAAAATCTGACCATTTTGAATGCTTCCATTTCGATGACTGGCGACAGCAATTCACGGGCAGGAGTATTGGTTGGTGAATTTCAGGGAAATGAGGTTAGTAATTGTCATGCTTCAGGAACGGTGAATGGAGATGGCGACCGGGTAGGAGGTTTGATTGGGTTCAATGGTCAAACCGTTTCAAATTGTTCTTTCAGCGGTACCATCTCTGACGACGGAGACGGGAGTAATTATTATGGTGGATTGATCGGTTATAATAGCGGTTCGATACAAGATTCTTATACTTCCGTATCAATGAGTGGTAACTGGTATACCGGTGGTTTGGTCGGAAGCAACGAAGGTGGTACTATTAATCGCTGCTATTCATCAACTTCCAGCGAGAATTCGGTTTTTGGCAGTTATTATGTGGGCGGTTTGGTTGGAAAAATCTCTAATTCGGGATTAATTACAGAATCTTACAGCACAGCCACAGTCGTTGGATATGTAAATATTGCCGGTGGTTTGGTGGGAGATAATAACGGCTCCACTATTAATAACTGCTACAGTCGAGGTTCTGTCACACGCAGTCAGGATAATAATAGTGATTTCGGCAGTTTCATTGGGAAAAATGAGTATTCAACTGTGGTCACTTATTGTTATTCCACTGGTGCGGTTATTTATCAAAATACGAACGATCCGACGGATAAAGGATTTGTAGGCAACTACAGTGCTACCGGATGTTCAAATAATATTTTTGATTCCGAAACCTCGAGGCAGAACGGCGGTTCGGGAGCAACTGCCAAGACGACATCAGAAATGAAGACCACTTCTACTTATACGGGTGAAAGTTGGGATTTTTCCGGTACAACGGGTGGAACAGATTATTATTGGGAACGCGACGACACCAAAAACGGAGGGTATCCTTATCTGTGGTGGCAGACTTTTCCCCGCTCCCTTGTTTTTACCGATGGCAGTGCATATACTTCGTCACCGACCGTTGGGGAAACCAATCAGCCTTTGGGCAGATTTTCCCTGGTTTCCGATGCCACAGGCGCTATCTTGGATGGCGTCTGGATCACCTTGAACGGAACCCGTACAGGAGCTACAAATTTTAAACTTTGGCAAAGCAGCGACGATAGTTTTGATTCCGGTAGCGATTCTTTAATTGGTTCTGTGGTTACCGACGATCCCGGAAACGGCGGCGATATCTGGTTTTTGAATCTGAGTCGGGCGATCGGAACGGTCGATGAATATTTCTTTATTACATGCGATCTGGCGGCTGATGCCACCGGTTCCATTCGCGGAGAAATCGGAGGAAATAAAGACATCTTTACAGAATTTGGCACAATCAACAGCGAGATTTCCAACGCTTATCTTTCCGGAGATGATGTCCCTCTGCCGGTTACGCTTTCTTCCTTCACCGGAGCTTGGGA
>DAISYT010000241.1:0-4040 GCA_036825175.1 Candidatus Cloacimonadota bacterium | reverse complement strand
AATGGTCGTATCGGTAGATTATTGATAACGCTTTATTTAGTGAACAAAAGAATTCTTGATCAGCCTTTATTGTATTTGTCGACATGGTTTGAAAAAGATAAAAGTCTTTATTATGATAATTTAACTCTCGTCAGAGAGAAAAATAATATGCTTCAATGGCTGAAATACTTTTTAGCCGGTATAGAACAAACTGCCACTCAAGCCGTACAAACTCTTTCAAATGTGCTTAAACTAAAAACTGATATTGAAAATGACATTAACCAAAACTTTGGACGTCGTACAAATTCAGCATTACATTTACTTCAAGCTCTTTTTAAATATCCTTTTACATCCGTTGATAGAGCCGCAAAAAATTGTAATCTTAGCTACAAGGCTGCGAATGATTTAATTTTACTCTTACAACAAAAAAAATACCTTTTGGAAATAACAGGACAAAGTCGTAATAGAATTTTTATTTTTGAACCTTATTTAGCTACATTTGAAAATAAAACAATAATTTGAATATTTTAGAACTATTATTACTATTACCGCAAATTTCCGTTGACGTTAAGCATTCCTCCTCTTTCTTCGGTGCAGTTCTTCCATTCCGGGAAGAAAAAAATGCAGGGAGCATGAAAATGTTTAGGTGTTTTTGCTGAAGATGACAATTCGTTAAGCAGCCAGGTGAGCTGCTCTCCGAAACAACAAAATACGCTATTCCCTGCGGTAGCTAAGAGTCATTTCCCAATCTATTTCGCAGGAATTGCGAAATAAATATGGAGGTGACATCAAATGTCAGATTATCGTGAAATGTGGGCCGGTCTCGGGCTCGACGTGAAAATGCACGAAGCCCTTTTAGCGGGACTCGGAGCAGGTTATCAACAAATCTTTTTATCCCAGAAAAATCGTCCGGAAGCCATGCAGTATTTTGATTTCGTTATGTCGGAAGTGCATGGATTGCGCATCCAAGAATTACTGGATGCCAAAGCAGAAGGACGCATCGTGGTCGGTTCATTTTGTGTGTTCGTGCCGGAAGAACTCATTCTGGCAGTGGATGGAATTTCGGTGGGACTGTGTACAGGAGCGGATTTCGGCGTCGATCTGGCAGAAAAAATCCTGCCGCGCAATACCTGTGCTTTGATCAAATCCGCTTTCGGCTTCAACCTTTCCAAAGTTTGTCCTTACATGGCTTCTTCCGATATCATCGTGGGAGAAAATACTTGCGACGGAAAGAAAAAATCTTACGAAGAATTTGGCAAACTGGTCGATAATCTTTATGTAATGGATTTACCGCAAACCAAATCTATGGAAGGCAAAGCTTTACTGCGTGCCGAATACAAAAGATTAATGAAAGCTTTGGAAGAAAAATCCGGCAAAAAAATCACGATGGAATCATTGAAAAAAGCTATCGAGATCGTGAATAACAAACGCAAAGCCGTTCATCGTCTGGCATTATTACGCGCTGCCGATCCTTCTCCTCTTTCCGGTTTGGATGGTCTTCTGATCAACCAGATTTTCTTCTACGATAATCCGCTGCGTTTCACCGATTCCGTCAATAAACTCTGCGACGAACTGGAAGAACGCATCGCCAAAAAAGCAGGAGTCTTCCCGCAAGGCACGCCCAGATTGCTCGTTTCCGGCTGCCCGATGGCTGTTCCCAACTGGAAGCTTCCGTCCATCATCGAAACCAGCGGCGCTGTGATCGTGGGCGAAGAATCCTGCGTGGGCGAACGCGGCACCAGAAATGAAACCTGCACCTGCGGAGAAAGCATCGAAGATTTACTCGAAAATATCGTGGAACGTTATTTCAATATCGATTGCGCCATTTTCACACCCAATCCCGACCGCAAAAACCACATCGTCGAAATGGCAAAAAAATACAAAGCCGATGGCGTGGTGCATTACGCCTTGCAGTTCTGTCAGCCTTACGACATCGAAAGCCACAACGTGGAAAAAGAGCTGGAATCTGAGGGTATTCCGGTTCTAAATCTGGTAACAGATTACAGTGGAGAAGACGTCGGTCAGCTCAGCACCAGGATCGAAGCCTTCATAGAAAGAATCAAAGAATAAAAACAAAACTCTTCCGGGTGAAGTGATTCGCTTCACCCGGACATTCAAATTGAGAAAACTATGATAAATGTTGGTTTGGATATAGGTAGCAGAACTATCAAACTGGTGGTGGTAAAAGACCATGAAATGATCCATCAGGAAGTGGTAAAAAACAGTTTCGATAACGAACAGATCACGGCAAATTTATTGAGCGGGATTCCGTTCGATCATCTCACCGCTACCGGCTACGGACGTCATCTTTTCGACGACATGCCCAATTGCTCGATTATCAGCGAAATCAAAGCTTTTGCGTTGGGTGTGCACAATATTTTCCCGCATTGTCATACGATATTGGACATCGGCGGGCAGGATACAAAAGCCATTTCATTGGATGACCAGGGGCGGATGAATAAATTCGTAATGAACGATAAATGTGCGGCAGGAACGGGACGATTTTTGGAAATCATGGCGAATGCCCTGAATTATAGTTTGTCCGATTTTGGCAAAGCAGCCTTCCTGGCAGAAAAAGCGGAGAAGATAAATAATATGTGCACGGTTTTTGCCGAATCGGAAGTAATTTCGCTGCTCAGCAAAGGAGCCGATCGTGACCGCGTGGCAAAAGGCATCCACGAATCTATCGTGCTACGGGCTGTTTCGCAGTTGCAAAAAGTCGGATTAAACGACGACATCGTTTTCGTGGGAGGAGTAGCTTACAATCCTGCCGTAAAAAAAATCCTGGCAGAGCAGTGTGGCAGACCGATCTTCTCTCCGGCAAATCCGCAAATCGTCGGTGCTTTGGGCTGCGTGAAATACGCCGAAAAGCAAATGAGAAACTGAGATGAACGATCTGGTGATAACTTTTCCCTCTTCCAATCATGCCATTGCCGCCGAATATATTTGCAAATCGGCAGGTATGGAAATGGAATTGATTCCCACCCCGCGTGAGATCAGTTCCAACTGCGGTTTTTCGCTCCTGATCTACCGCAACGATCCTAAAAAAATCAGGCAAATCCTGGAGAAAGAAGACATCCCGTTCGCCAAAATTTTTATAATACAACAACCAAACGGAGAAAAATATTATGAAGAAATTAGTTGATACCAGCGGACTTTCCTGCCCGCAACCCGTAGTGGAAACGAGGCAAGCTCTCAAAGCCGGCGGATTCGATGAATTGGAAGTGATCACGGATAACGAAGCCGCCAAAGAAAACGTTTCACGCTTTTTAACCAACTCGGAAGTGAAAATCAATCGCATCGAAACGATGGGAAAGAAATTCCATATTTTTGCTTCGGTCGGGAAACCTGTGGAATCCGAAGATTTCGATAGCAATGCTTATCCGTGTTCCATTCCTTCCAAAAAGGGAAAAACGATTTTCATCGCCAAAGATGCTATCGGCAGCGGCAGCGAAGAACTGGGACAAAAACTGATGAAAGCCTTTCTGTACACGCTTACCCAATTGGAGAACAAACCGTCCTGCCTGCTTTTTATGAATGGCGGAGTGAAGCTTTGCACGGAAGGCAACGATGCTATTTCCAACATCAAAACTTTATTGGATGGCGGTACGGAAATATTGGTTTGCGGCACTTGCCTCAGTTATTTCGGACTCACGGAAAAACTGCAAATCGGCGTTATATCCAACATTTACGATATCGCCGAACATCTGGTAAACGATGCAGAGGTGGTGAAGATTTAAGAGACTGCCACGAAAATCACAAAAAATAACCTTGAAAAGATTTCCATCGGAGGATTTCCGTTCAAGGCAGAAACATCTTTCACTCGATCTTTTCAATGGTTGGATGTGATCCGATCTCTGAAGAAAAAGAAACCTTGAAAAGATTTCCATCAGAGGATTTCCGTTCAAGGCAGAAACATCTTTCACTCGATCTTTTTAAAGGTTGGATGTGATCCGATCTCGAAAGAAAAAATAACCTTGAAAAGATTTCCATCAGAGGATTTCCATTCAAGGCAGAAATATCTTTCACTCGATCTTTTCAATGGTTGGATGTGATCCGAT
>DAISYT010000240.1:0-4045 GCA_036825175.1 Candidatus Cloacimonadota bacterium | reverse complement strand
TTAATCCTGATTTTTCGTGAATCGAAAAATCATAACTGAATAAATGAGAGGAAAAGATGAAAAAGATAATTATTATTTTAGCACTTGTGTTTAGTATCAGTTTTGTTGTTGCAGATTGTCGATTATTCATGATGGCTGGATATGGAAATGAAACTTTATTAAATCAATATAACTCAGAATATTTAGAGGATTTTTTAGATGAATTGCAGGATCAGGGAGGATCGTCTTCATCATCTCCATATTGGAATTCTGATGGTTGGGGTTTGGGATATTACCTGCCGGGAGACACGGAAATAGCATCCGTTTATCGTTCGGATAACCCTGCTTTTGGAGATCCAGATTATAATGCGGCTCAGACTGTAATTCAAAATGCCGGAGCACATCTTGTTATTGGTCATGTTCGCAAAGCATCATCGGGTTCAACCGGTATTCCCGATCCCAATCCATTCATCTGGAATGAAAACGGAATCGATTACTGTTTTGCTCATAATGGCACATTGACAAGTTCAGCAGTTACTTCAATCACCAGTTGGCTTGTATATCCATTTAATCAATTGCAGACAGACGTTGACTCAGAGGTTTTTTTTAGATGGGTGATGCAAAATATTTCTGACAATGATTGGAATATTTTGGATGGATTACACGATGCTTTAGATGCTATTTCAACACAAAGTTGGAATAAAAATTTTGTATTGAGTGACGGCGTTGATATTTATGCTTATCGTAATGCTATCGATTCTGATCATGAACTCTGCTTTGGTTGGAGAACAGAATCTGCCGGATATCCGGAATTTAATAACTTTCGTGTTGTTATGAGTACTTTGCCAGATTCTCCCAATATTGGCACGACCGAAATGTCTAACGATGCTTTATTGTATTATCCCGCCAACGGTCGTACAACTCTTTTCAATGACTTTTCCGGTGCACAACCCGAATATAAACGCTCTATGGTAAGCGGCTGGAACTGGGAAGGTATGCCGACTATCCCCTCTACTACCGGTAGTTCCAATGCCGAAGCACTACTTTCTGACCTTACAGACAATGGAATTACGCAGGTCTTAGCACAAAATAACAGAAGTATGACATATTATCAAAGTGCTTGGTCACATAATAATTTATATAATCTTAATTGGAATGAACTCTATAAAATATCTCTTGGTAATGCCATCTATTGGTTTTACAATAATCCATCCCATCCGAGCTATATAGGTTATGAAGTAACAGGATACATCAGGAATCCCGATACGCCAACTTTAACTAATATCGACGCTTATGAAGAATATTGGATCAGTTATACACTATTACCCACTCAGAATATGGATGATGCTTTTGGTGATGAATGGGAAAATGTTTATTCGGTAAAATCGAAAGACTGGACTTATATGGACTTAACTTATCCTGACAGCGGGAGCAGAGGTGTCGATCCCTCACCAGTTCCTTCGATGCAGATGAGAGCGCTCGAATTTGGGAAGGGTTATATCGTTAAATTTAAAGAAGATATCGATAGTTTTACTTGGAATTATGCCCGTGTACCAGGCTCGGTAGAAATACCGGAAGAAACGGAATCCGTAAGTTTTTCTTATACCGAGTTAGCCGACTATGAAGCAATCGACATCATGGAAATCGAAGGCGTGGAAAGTGTACAGGAAATTGGTGTGTTCGAAGATGATGTCTGTGTGGGCGCCGTGGTTACCGATGAATTACCGGTACAGATCAGGGCTTATACTACCGGTACGGGAGAAGAACTAACGTTCCAGGTGGTAGAAGGTTCCCGCAGTTTACCGGGAAAAAAATCTTACTCTGTTTACAATTTTGACAGACAGCAATATGAGAATAGAAGCCTGAGATCGGGACAGCAATCTTATTCACTGATTAAATTAGGGAAAGAGGATTATAGCATTTCTGTACCTTCAACCAAAATCACAAATCTCAATAATTTCCCCAATCCTTTCAATCCTACAACAGTAATCTCTTTTTCGTTGTCCTCAGAATTTCATGTCGAACTTAATATTTTCAATCTGAAAGGACAATTAGTTCGATCTCTTACAAGTGGTCAATATACATCCGGTTCTCATTCGATTACCTGGGATGGTAAAGATGATCAAGGTAAAACGGTAAGCTCTGGTTTGTACATGTACAAGCTGATAACCAGTAATCAGCAGATATCGAAGAAAATGTTACTTTTGAAGTAATCATGCCCCGACGTTGCACGTCGAGATTTTTCACGACGTGCAACGTCACCCATCAAACCCGGAAGATTTTGATACCGGTTTGGACTTACCTCGATGCGCAGGCTCGAGGTAAGAACAAAAAGGAGTTTTTGTGAAAAATACCTATGTCCGAAAGCGACTTTGCCAAAAGTCGCCATGTTTCTCGGCGACATTGCGCAATGTCGCTTTCATCACATCGGCGACACTTCGCAATGTCGCCTCCATCATCATTTTTCTTTGTGCGCCTTTGTGGTTGTCATCTACTATCTGGGAAGTAAATCAGGGTGGAGGAGGAGATTTCACTACCATCCAGGCAGGCATCGATGCTTCTACCAATTCTGATACTATTCTTGTCTATCCGGGAATTTATTATGAAAACATAAATTATAACTGCAAAAGCATTACGGTTGGTAGTTTGAATTTAACCACCGGTGATGAACAATACATTTCTCAAACCATCATCGACGGTAATTTCAGCGGAAGCTGTGTGCGTATGGAATATGTGCAGAATGGAATTATTCATGGTTTCACGATTCAGCATGGTAGTGGCACTCAACCGAATGCCTATGATTACTTTAACGGCGGTGGACTATATGTTACTAATTCCAATTTTGACATAACAAATTGCATGATTACAGAAAATGAATCTGAAAATAGCGGAGGAATGTCATTACAAAATTCTATAGCATATCTTTCCGGTACGATAATCTGTTATAATCATTCCTTAGATCATGGTTGCATAACATTATATGACGACTCAGAGATTTATTTTGATGAGGATAATTTGTGTAGTGTTTATTTGAATACTGCAATCACAGGTAATGATTTCTGGATAAACGGATTTAATAATCTGAATATCGTTTTAAATAAATTTACAGTGATGGAACCTGATGTTCACCAAATAAAAATGGTGCACGGAGAAGATTATTCATTTAGTTGTCTTCAGGCAGCAGTTGAACCAAGCGAATCCGATCTTTACGTAGCGCCCTGGGGAGATAACAACAATAGCGGGTTGAATGAGAATGAACCAATGCAGAGCATCGCTCTGGCATTAACCAGGATCGAAGCCGACAGCCTGCATCCCCGCACGATTCATTTGGCAGATGGAGTTTATTCTACTTCCTCGAATGATCAGCATTTTCCACTCAATTTAAAGAGTTATGTATCCTTGATCGGAGCGAGTGAAGCCGGCACGATTTTGGATGGAGATGGAGCTTATGGTTTTATGGCTGCTTTCGATGAAGAGAAAGAGATAACATTAAAGAATTTTACCTGCCAAAATGGTTATTTAAGAGAGAACTACAATTTTATTTGGTTTTATGAAAATACAACAGCAAATATAGAAAACCTGACGATCAAAGATTGCACAAGTTTGATTGGCAGGACAAGTGCTATAGTTTGCACATATTTCGGAGGAGCTTATACATTAAAAAACATTACAATTGATAATGTAATGGGTACATATGTCTTATCATTATCGCCAGTAAATTCATATGCTGAAAATATTAGGATTTCCAATACAATACCCAATTCCGGTTATAGTCCTGGAGGAGCATTATCATTAGTGGACGATATTGGAATTCCAGGTGAATCCACTATAATAAAAAATCTGGAGGTAGTTAATAATATCAATAATGAAGATGAGTGGAATACTTCCTCATCAGTTTGTGTAGTATATTATGCCGACGTTATTTTCATAAATGCAACGATCGCCAGCAATAATAACAGACCTGGTTATGGTGCCGCCATCACATTAGATAGTGGAAAACTGACACTGATCAATTCCATTGTTTATGGTAATTATCCGCATCAAATACGCTTGGATTCCAATTCGG
>DAISYT010000239.1:0-4047 GCA_036825175.1 Candidatus Cloacimonadota bacterium | reverse complement strand
GATTTCTGAAGGTAACGCTATCCGCCTGATGGCACGAAGAAAAGAAGAACATAGGGTGTAATTTTTGATAAATAATGTCATTCCGAGGTTTACCAGCCAACGGCTGGAATCTTATAGCCTGGCTTACGAAGAATCTCGTGGAATTTCTTTCAGCTTCACGTCTCTGAGATTCTTCCAAAGAACAACGTGCAAGAAACGTCAGAATGACAAAATGAACTTTGTAGAATTATAAAAAAATAGAGTGTATTTTTTTAATAGACGACGTCATGTTGATCCCGAACGTTTTCGGGATTTCATTAGTTTTAACGAAACATGAGCGGTCATTCTTCGTCAACGTGAATGCAAGAAACCAGCCTTCGCTAAAGCTCCGGCAGGTAAATCTCAGAATGACGAGGAAATCTGACGTCATGTTGAGGAACTCTTTCTCAGAGATTGACGAAACATGAATAAGAATCATTGCAAAGCAAGATTGCTTCGAGAGATTTTTTTGTAAGCAATCTCGCAATGACCAAAGAAAATGAGGTAACATGAATTTTTTAGTACAACTAATCGTACAGCTTCCCATCCTGTTGATTTCGCTTACGGTGCATGAAGTCAGCCACGGTTATGCTGCCTATCTTTTAGGCGACGACACTGCCAAGCGTGCCGGCAGGCTCACGCTAAATCCCATTTCGCATATCGATCCTCTGGGCTTGGTTATGCTTTTTGTAGCCCGCATCGGCTGGGCAAAACCGGTGCCGATCAATCCTTACAATTTTAGGAATTTCAAGCGTGATACGGCGATTACCGCCGCGGCTGGTCCGGCTGCCAATTTTCTTCTGGCGATCGTGCTTTCGCTGATTTTTCAATTAGTAAAAGGGCAAAATCCCCACATTTTTTACACGTCCGGCGCTTTCGCTCAGTTCTGGCTGGGAATGCTGCTTTATGCTATTTTGATGAATCTGGCTCTGGGCATATTTAATCTGATTCCCTTTCCACCGATGGACGGCTCGAAAATTCTGGGAGGATTTCTGAGCGATGATATTTACTACAAATACACCGCTAAAGAACGACAGGGCGCTCAGATTTTGATTATCGTTCTGCTGATTTCTTACATTTTTCGTTTGAATATTATCAGTGCTATCATCATGCCTCCACTTAATTTCTTCCTGAAACTGCTGACGGGAATAGCACTGTAACTCATTTATATGTAAACTCTTATTCCTGAAAATGAATAAATATAGAATTTATATAGATGAAACAGGAAATCCTGATCTAAATAGTTCCAATAATACTAATCACAGATTCTTAACTCTAACCGGAGTAATTATAAATATGGAATATGTCCGATCTGTCATTCATCCTGATGTGGAACTTATAAAAAATGAAATTCTAGGACAGCATCCTGACGATGCCATTATTTTTCATCGTAAAGAAATATTGTCGAAAAAACATCCTTTTGAGAAGCTACGAAATCCTGAGATAGAAACTGAATTCAACAAAACGATTTTAGATAAACTGAAAAAGTGGGAATATTCTTTGATAACTGTTCTTATGGATAAAAAAGAGCATCTTGATTTATATAAAATTTGGCGTTATGATACTTACCATTATTGCCTTGCGGTTTTATTAGAAAGATACTTATTCTTTTTGGAAGAAATATCAGCAATTGGCGATGTTCTTATTGAATCCAGAGGAGGGAAAGAAGATCGCAGATTAAAGGATTCTTTTGAACGATTATTCGAAAAAGGAACGGAATATATTGAACCATCTAAGTTTCAGAGATTCTTAACATCAAAACAATTAAAAGTTAAGCCAAAATCTGCGAATATTGATGGGTTGCAATTAGCTGACCTGATCGCACATCCATCCCGAAGGCAATTCTTAATGCAGTTAGATTTTGTGAAAAAAGAAAAGGAAATATTTGGTGATCAAATTATTGAAATTATCAAAACAAAATATTATAATAGAGGTGGCAAAGTACTCGGGTACGGTATGAAAAAACTACCATAAAAAAACCCCCTTGCGGGGGCAATGGAATAAACCATCCACCTCCAGATAACTGGATTGGGATTGAGAATAATGAAGATATATTTTTGTCAAATAATATTTTAGGAGGTCATAATCATGACTGGAAAGACATTCGTTGAAAAAGTTCTGGGAGCTTCCACAGGCTCCATCGTTTTCCGTAAACCGGATCTGATTTTAACCCACGATAATACTGCCAGCATCAAAGGAACGTTCCAAAAAATGGGCGGCAGCAAAGTGGCAGACCCGGATCAGTTGGTCGTAGTTTTGGATCATAACGCTCCACCTACGGACGCCAAACTGGCAAATCAATATCAGACGATCCGTGATTTCGTGAAAGCTCAGGAAATTAAAAAGTTCCACGATGTGGGCGACGGCATCTGTCATCAGGTAATGAGCTATTATGCCAAACCGGGCATGATCATCGTGGGAAGCGACAGCCACACCTGTACTGCCGGTGCTTTCAATGCTCTGGCTGCCGGAATCGACCGAACGGAATCCGCCGGAATCTGGAAACGCGGTGAAACCTGGTTTCGCGTACCGGAATCTTTGAAAATTACTTTGAAAGGCAAATTGCGCCCCGGCGTTTATGCCAAAGACATTTCGCTTTGGATCATCGGTATGATCGGCTCGGATGGAGCTAATTACATGAGCATCGAATTTCACGGCGACGGTGTGAAGAATCTTTCCATTTCAGAAAGAATGACGCTTACCAATCTGGCATCGGAAATGGGCGCAAAGAATGCTGTCTTCCCGGCTGACGACGTTCTGCAAAAATTCCTGGGAAAGGATGTGGAAAGTATTTGGGCTGACGACGATGCCAAATATGAAAAAGAGATCGAGATCGATCTGGCAGAGATTTTCCCGCTGGTGGCAGCTCCGCATCATGTGGATAACGTGAAAGCAGTTTCGGAAGTGCAGGGAACGAAACTCAATCAGGCTCTTATCGGTACTTGTACTAACGGCAGATTGGAAGATTTGGCGATTGCCGCCAATATCTTAAAAGGCAAAAAAGTGGCAGACGGTTTCCAATTATTGGTGATTCCCGCCAGCCGTCAAATCTACCTGGAAGCAATGGAAAAAGGTTATATCGAATCGTTTATCGAAGCCGGCGCCAGCGTTCTGGCTGTTTCCTGCGGTCCGTGTCTGGGTACGGGGCAGGGCATTCCTGCCGACGGATTTACCGTTATTTCCACTGCCAACCGTAATTTCAAAGGACGCATGGGAAACAAGGAAGCGCAGATTTATCTGGCTTCTCCGGCTTGCGTGGCAATGAGCGCTATCGCCGGGGAAATCACCGATCCGCGCGGCGAAAAACATAATGACAAATTCCCGTATCCGAAAGCTCAAAGCAGCACGGTGGACATTAAACCGGATGAAAACCGCCGCGAAAATGCCGTCTGGAATTATGCCGATGTGGATAATCTGAATACCGATCAGATGTTTGCCGGCAATCTGACTTACCAGGTGCTTTCTTCGGATGCAGCAGCAATCATGCCGTATCTTTTTGCCGGATTCGACGCTAATTTCGCTAAAAATGTGCAAGCCGGCGATGTAATCATTGCCGGAGATAATTTCGGTTGCGGCAGTTCGCGTGAACATCCCGCCGTGGGTTTGGCTTATGCCGGAGTGAAAGCGGTTATCGTGAAATCCGTAAATCGTATTTTCTATCGTTCATCGGTCAATCAGGGACTGCCCATTATCGTTTTGCCGGAAGTGGTAAATGCTTATAAACAAGGCGATAAGGTGGAAGTTAGTCTGGAAAAAGGTTACGTGAAGATCAACGGCAAGGAATTCCAATTCTCACCGCTTCCCAAAGAATTGATGGGCATCTTCGAGAAGAAGGGGCTGGTTAACTGGATGAAGGAAAATTAGTAACCACTCATTTCACAAATCAACACAAAATTCAACCTTGCGGAATTTAACTTCCGCAAGGTTTTGTTTTTTTTGAACTCGAAGAAAATAATCCAATCCATCTTTGAGATAAAAAAAATGAAATCCGTGTTTATCCGTGTAAATCCGTGAGCTAAAAATCCGCAG
>DAISYT010000238.1:0-4051 GCA_036825175.1 Candidatus Cloacimonadota bacterium | reverse complement strand
CGTTTAACTCAATAATTGTAATTAACCACGATGAACTATTAATAACATTACCAGATGCATTCATTGAAGTTCCTTCAATATGTTTCTGCCACAGACTATCTACTTCGACAAAAAAAAGGAAATTCTCTGATACATTTGTATTAATAACCGTATTAAAATCATATTTAACAGAGTATGAATTTCTTAATTCTGTAAACAAATCAAATGAATCAACTATATTCACAAATTCTGGGAAGATTTCAGGAAGTTGATTTATGAGAACACTATCCAATAATGAAGTTATTTCTGAGTATTCAGATTTATTTTTACAAGAGATAATTGCCAATTTGCCAGTAATTAATTCATCTTGTGTCAGCTCGTAACTGTTATTCATCACTTTCATTTTCACTATATCAACCGGTCTTGGATTATATGCAGCGCATCCAAATAAAAAAAGAATTGCAAGGAAAACTAAGTAATTTTTCACTACACTTCCTCGATGCTAAAATTTTTATTGGTATAAATGCAGATGTCAGATGCGATGTCGAGCGCTTTCAGAATAATTTCCGAAGTTG
The DNA here is from genome assembly GCA_036825175.1 of Candidatus Cloacimonadota bacterium. Lineage (GTDB taxonomy): Bacteria > Cloacimonadota > Cloacimonadia > Cloacimonadales > TCS61 > B137-G9. Next base: position 3,497 of record DAISYT010000238.1, on the reverse strand, counting down.
TAAGTTTACTGTCTTTAAGCGCTCTGGCAGCGGCGAGAGCATAACTACCACCGGAACCGATGGCGATCACATCGTCGTCCGGTTCCAATACATCGCCCGTACCGCTGATCACCAGCAAAGTATCCTTATCTGCCACAATAATCATCGCTTCCAGCCGGCGCAGATATTTATCCGAACGCCACTCTTTTGCCAATTCCACAGCAGCTTTTTTCAAGTTGCCTTTATATTCTTTCAGCTTGCCTTCAAATTTTTCAAACAAATTAAAAGCGTCGGCAGTAGCACCGGCAAATCCGGCGATGACTTTGCCATCGAAAAGACGGCGTAGTTTTTTGGCAGAAGCTTTCATTACGGTGTTTCCCAGGGTGACCTGTCCATCTCCGCCAATGGCGATTTTACCATCTTTTTTCAGACCGATGATGGTTGTTCCGTGCATTTCTATCATATTTTCGTCCTTTGTATTTAACAACAAATAAGAACGCCGGGAAAAATCCCGACAGTTCTTACTTGTAACTATTTCCTAAATAATTTTTATAAATCGAATCAGACATCGTCTTTCGTTTGATCTTGAGCGTTGTTTTCCTCATTCTTCTCAGGGGTATCATCTTGCTCTTCGGATGGCTGATCTTGTTTTATCTCATCATTTTCCGGCTCGGAAGCAGCGTCCGGTTGATTTTCTTCCTTATTTTCTGCGGGTGTATCCGGTTGTTGTTCATCGAATATTTTGGTGGAAAGCTCGATCTTCATTTCCTGAATTTGAGCCATCTTCTTTTCTATGAAAGGCTTTTCTTCTTCGGAAATCATCTCTTTAACCATTGCAAATATCTCTTCCGCATCGAGCGTTTCTTTTTCCAGAAGATTCTGCGACATCTTTTCCAAAATCGGTTTGTATTTCTGTAAAATCTGCAAGGCTTTATCGCGTGCTTTCTCGATGAGGGACTGGATTTCCCGATCGATCAGTTTTGCGGTGTCTTCACTCACATTGTCGTGCTGGGAAATATCTCTTCCCAGGAAAATATCGGTTTGCTTTTGAGCAACGACCAAAGGTCCGATCTTATCGCTCATACCCCAGTTACAAACCATTTTACGGGCGATGTCGGTAGCTCTTTCGATATCGTTGGAAGCGCCGGTAGTCAATTCACCGATCAGAACCTCTTCGGCAGCGCGACCGCCCAAAAGCTGCGTGATCATTTCTTCCAGATAAGAACGGGAATAAGTGGTTTTTTCCGTTTGCAGGAAGTGAGTGGCACCTCCGCTAAACCCGCGTGGAATAATCGTAACTTTGTAAATCGGTTCGGTTTTTTCCTGGAAGATGGAACACAGAACGTGACCCACTTCGTGGATTGCCGTATTCTTTTTATCTTCTTCGGAAATGACTTTGCTTTTCAAGGCTTTGCCCATGGTCACTTTATCTTTTGCTTCCTCGAAATCATCCATTTCGATTTTTTTCTTATTCTTACGGGCAGCCAGAAGTGCAGCTTCGTTGACCAGATTAGCCAGATCCGCACCGCTAAACCCGGGTGTGGCACGGGCAATGACCGTGAAACTGATCTCCTTGGCAAGCGGCAGTTTACGGGTATGAACTTTGATAATTTCTTCTCTGCCTTTGATGTCGGGAAGATCGACGATTACCTGGCGGTCGAAGCGTCCCGGGCGAAGTAACGCCGGATCGAGTACGTCCGGTCGGTTCGTGGCTGCAATAATGATGACTGAATCGTTGGGATCGAAACCATCCATTTCTACCAGAAGTTGATTCAATGTTTGTTCACGTTCATCGTTACCGCCGCCCAGTCCGGCACCGCGATGTCTTCCCACCGCATCTATTTCATCGATGAAAGCGATGCAAGGAGCATTCTTTTTTGCTTGTTGGAACATATCACGCACACGGGAAGCGCCCACACCTACGAACATTTCCACGAAATCGGAACCGCTGATGCTGAAGAACGGGACTTTGGCTTCGCCGGCAACGGCTTTGGCTAAAAGTGTTTTCCCCGTTCCGGGTCTGCCCAGAAGCAATACACCGCGGGGAATTCGTCCACCCAGTCTTTGGAATTTCTTGGGTGCTTTCAAAAATTCCACGATCTCTTCCAACTCTTCTTTGGCTTCATCCACACCGGCAACATCTTTGAAGGTGATTTTGGTATCGCCACCCACAGCCAAACGAGCCCGGCTTTTGCCGAAACTGAATGCCTGTCCGGCGCCGCCCCGCATACCGCGCATCAGAAAAATCCAGACGCCGATCAAGAGCAGGAACGGGAACCAGGAAAGCAGGATGCCCATCAGTTGTGACGGTTTCTTGGAATAGACTGTAACTCCTTTTTCCGAAATGCTTTTGACCAAGTCAGGGTCTTGAAAAGGCAGGTAAGTGCTGTAATTTTTTCCATCGATAGCTGTGATACTGACGTTTTTATCATCGAAACCGACCCGCAATGCTTCACCGCGATCCACCATCGCGATAAACTCGGTGAAAGTGATTTCCTTTATTTTACTTGTGCCCATCTTACTTAATTGGAACATAACAAAAACGATGAGCAGCAGAACCAGCCAGAATGTGATGGTATGCGATTTCTTCATTTTAGGCAGCTGATTCTTGCCGTTGTTTTTCTGCGGATCTGTATTTTGGGGATTATTGGGATTTTGCTGATTGTTTGCCATTGATATTTTTACTCCTTATTTGGAATAGACCTCTTCTTTCAGGATGCCGATGTAGGGAAGGTTACGGTATTTCTGGGCATAATCCAATCCGTACCCGACCACGAATTCATTCCCAACTTCAAAGCCTAAATAATCTATTTCGAGATTTGTCTTATGTGCATTCGGTTTATCCAGAAGAGCACAAATCTTCACGGAAGAGCACTGATGTTTTTTGAAATATTCGTCGATATACTTTAACGTTAATCCACTATCCACAATGTCTTCCACGATGATGACATGCCGACCCACGATATCGCAATCGATGTCTTTCTTGATGCGAACCACGCCGGAAGATTCGGTGCTGTTACCGTAGCTGGAGAGCGACATGAAGTCGATTTCCAGAGGAACGCTGATGTTTCTGATCAAATCGCTCATGAACATTACCGCTCCTTTCAGAATACAAATGATGACGGGATTCTTGCCGGCATAATCCTGAGAAATTCGTGCCGCCAGCTCTTGAACTTTGGACTGAATTCTGCTTTCACTCACGAGGATACTCGATATATCATTTTTCATTTTTTATTTTCCTTTCTCTTCTTCATGAGCTTTTTGGGAAAGCTCTTAATTAACGTCTTTTCAATCTTTCGGCAGCCCGGGCTTTATTTTCCGTGATCCGTTCGATCTTGAGCATCAGAATGTTATTGGTTTTTTCATCGACTTTTACCCGATCGTCGATGCGATGCCCGGCTATCCACAAAATCTTCTCTTCATCGCAGAAGATAAGAACTTTATCCCTGTCGAATTTCGGGATTTTTTCGTCAATGAAAAATTCCTTCAATCTCTTGCTCATCTTCATTCCCAGCGGG
>DAISYT010000237.1:0-4051 GCA_036825175.1 Candidatus Cloacimonadota bacterium | reverse complement strand
TAGACTTTATTTACTTTCTCCAAAACCACTTGTGCCATTTATGCCTCCACTAATTTCTTTTCTTCGTTCTAATTATCACTCTATTTCTTTATTTCATAAACTCTTGTTTCAAATTTAGGAATGCCGGGTAAAGAAAGATTCAAATTCCCATTTTCCGTCATTTCAAATGATGAGATTTCTTCTTCGGAAATTCCGTCGGTCAATCGGTACGATCCCGACAGTACAATTTCATTTCCCATTTCTATTTGGATTGCCTCGCAGTCCTTTCCAAAATTATCAATTATCAACACCGCATCGTCTTCATACTGCCGCAATATTGCCAGCACATCCTGCTGATCGCACTTGAGGATTTGCGTTGTTCCTCGGCGCAGAGCCGGATGTTCTTCTCGTAAAGAAATCATTTTTCGGTAAACCTGCCAGAGCGAATTTTCAGTTTTCTGCTCATCTGCCACGTTGAATTCGGGATAATTGGCGTTCACATCATGCCAGGATTTCGCTGAACTGAACCCGGCATTTTGCTCTTCATTCCATTGCATAGGAGTGCGAATCTCGGGATCGGGTTTCTGTCCGGTCATGCCGATTTCTTCGCCGTAATAAATGAACGGAATTCCCGGTAAAGTTAGCAGGATCGAAGCAGCAAATTTGGCTTTTTCCACATCGAATGCCAGTTGGTTCATCACCCGGTTTTGATCGTGATTGGTCAGGAAAGTGCCATATTGCAGATAGGGATAGACCGTCCCGATCTCATTCAATTCATTCTTCAACAAATCCGCATCGGAAGCGTTGATTGCCGCGATTATCGTGTTTGCCAGATCGAATTCAAAACAAAAATCGAAGCGATTATCCAAATATTTCACCACGATGTCCGGGCTGTCCCACACCTCGCCCACCGCCAAAGCTTCAGGATTTACATTCTTACAAAAGTCATGGAATTCACGCCACCACTCGAATGTTTTCGGCACATTTTCCATTACTTCGCCGTCTTCGAAAATATGCTTTGCCGCATCACAGCGAAAGCCGTCCACGTGCATCTTCGTCAGCCAGTATTTGGCGATGTTTTTCATTTCTCGGCGTACGGCTTTGTTGTCGTAATTCAAATCCGGCATACCGCCCCAAAACAAGCCAAAATAATATTCGCCGTTCGCTTCGTGCCACACCGGTTGTCCCCACGGTCCCAGGTAGGAAGGCTTCGATTTTTTCCAGCGAAACCAATTCCGATAAAAGCTGTCGCCTGCTTCGGCTTTGGCAAACCACGGATGCTGACTGGAACAGTGATTCATCACGAAATCCGTGATTACCTTGATGCCGCGTTTATGACATTCATCCATCAAATGTAAGAAATCTTGATTCGTGCCGTAATCTGTCTCGATCGTTTGGTAATCGGTCACATCGTAGCCGTGGTAACTGGGCGACTGACACACCGGCATCAGCCAAATCCCGGTAATGCCCAAATCGGTGGTGGTTTCGGGATCGCCGTCATTCAGATAATCCAGTTGGGAGATCAATCCATTCAGATCGCCGATGCCATCGCCATCGCTATCCACAAAACTGCGTACGAAAATTTCATAGAAAACGACATCGTTCCACCAATAGGTTTCTCCGGATTGTAAATTTTCAGCCGGAAGCAGGATGTAAAAACCACAAAAAAGAATCGTTATAATCAGCTTTTTCATTAAACACCTCTGTCCGGCAGCCGCCGGGCATATCCCCTTAACAAGGGAGAAAGATGGAATTCAACTATTGTTTTCATAAATAATTACGGGAAGTGCGAAATTTGTTTTATTCATGTTTGTTCATTCTTTCCATATTTCCGCTTTCATCCCGATTTCAATTTTGTCGGCATCGCCTGTATCGATGAAATGAGCCAGGCAAAGTTCGGGAAAAACATCGTCGGCTTCCACCACATAATGCGAAGCGATGATCATTTGAGTACCTTTTGCTATTCCCTGCAAGCTACCCAGATTTATCACCACTTTTTCTGCGGAAACCTGCTTCACCTCACCGGTTATGCGTACGGCTTTTTCTTTGGAATTATGGGAATAAACCGCTCCCACTTTTGTTAATTTTTTTTCATCGGCATCATACGCAGCCAATATCTTTTTCTGAGATTGAAATGGTGGCTCGATCAAATCGATAATATTGGAATTGTATCGTTTCAGAAGAGCGCCGTGTCCACCGCCGAAATCGAATTGTGAAGCAGTTGATTTTACTTCCATGGCATAAATATTCTTCTTGATGGAAGAGGTTACATCGTGCCCCAGCATGAGAACGGTGTAGCCCCATTCCGGTTGGACTTTACCCATAAACTCTTTGCTTACTTCCACCCGCATTTCGGTCTTATCTTTGGAAAGATAAATTTTATCAGGAACTGCTACACGACTGGCATAAGCCGGTTGAAGTTTTTGTATTTTCATACGGAATTTCTCCGGCATCGCCGAGAAAACCACGGCTTTTTCCCAGGCAGATTCGGAAGTTATTGCAGCATTCACGCCGGTAATCGTTTCCGTGATACCGGAATTTTCCAGACGATCGGTATCAATATAAATCTGAACCAGCGGAAAAATAAAATCATCGGGAATGTCGTAACGATATTTGTATTCGTCGAATTGTACGTAGTCGATTTTACCTCTTACTTTTACGATAAAATCATAATGATTTCCGGCATCTTCGAGGCGAAATTGTTCGATATCGAAAATTCCGGGTGTGAACATGGGATGTTCGGGATAAGCAACATTGCCGTCGCCATAATCGTCGTTCAGATCATCATTAAATTGAACGACAACCGTTCCGCTCCACAAAAGAGAAGCCAACAAAAACAAAACAAAAACCAGATTCTTTTTCAAAATGACACCCTTTTCAAATTTATGCGGGTTGCAGCGTTGCCACAACCCGCAATTCATCTCAAATTAGAATTTTACTTCAAATGCAGCATGCAACGTATTGGATGACAGTTTGTAATCATCAGTTGCACTATTCTGATCATCCGGTGAATAAATTTTGTGTTCACCTCTTAACCAGAAATCAAAGCCACCCATATTATAAACCCATTTGTGACCAATCACGATCTGATTGTATTCAAAAGTAGTTTCTCCATCGATTTCATCAGTCACCATCTGGTAAGCAGGATACAATTCAAAGCTAATCGAATTGGTCAGCTGTTTGCCGATTTTCGGAGAAATTGACATAGCTGTACAAGCGACATCGTCTGTGTCCAGATCTTCGTCATAATTATCAGCCCAGTTACCGTAATCGAAATCAAATCCCCAATTCCAATCACTGAGTTTTCCGCTTAAGCCGAGATTTGCGACCATACCGGAAAAGTCGTGAGCATCCATATACAGAGTGCCGTTACCATCATACAGATCATCTTCTTCATCCGTAGCACCACCGGTGTTGTCTGTTCTGCCCAAATAATTGAATTGACCTTTGATGGTCATCATATCCAGGTCTTCCTGTAAATCGAGAGTAGCTCCCCAGTAACCAACCGGAGATTCCACAACATCTTCACCGAGACGCAGGTTTTCATTATCACGGAATTCATGACGAACGGCATTTTGATCGCTATCCCACAGGAAGGCATTCAAACCGAGTCTTTCGCCATAAGTGCCGCGTAAAGCATCGATACCGCCATTAATCATCAGCATGTCATCTTCTCTTCTGCTACCCCACATGGAAGTGTAATTATGATGAATGTAGAAAAACTGGAAGCTGGGACTGAATCCCATGTCAAACGGATCGGTTGTACGAAGTGTAAAGACTCCACTGGGAGCGCCCACCGAAGCATATTTGGGAACGGGTTCCCAAAATCCATAACCATCGATGATATTATCTTCATTCGTATCAAGACTGTCATTGGCGGCACAAATCGTGTACATCAGGTCTATGTCAAGGTTCATCACATCAGAGACATCCCATTTTTCACATAATCCAAAACCATAGTTCTGATACATTTCTTTTGTGCTCATAATACCGTTCGGATCATCATCTCCGAGACCGTTGTAATTGGGATTTTCCGGATCTTCCGGATCGAATTCCGTGTCAGCAAACCAGA
>DAISYT010000236.1:0-4051 GCA_036825175.1 Candidatus Cloacimonadota bacterium | reverse complement strand
ATCATCTCCGAGACCGTTGTAATTGGGATTTTCCGGATCTTCCGGATCGAATTCGTGTCAGCAAACCAGAAAGCATCTAAAGCCAAATGATGATTTTCCATCATATCGGTATTCATATTCAATGCCCAGGTTCCATCTTCAGCATGGAAATCACCGGTTCCCCAGTTCCAACCTTGCCAATTGGGCTGCCACATTCTGATCAAATTCCAGTTAATTTCCCCAAAATGACCTTTGGCATAAATACCTTTTGCGTTATCACGATCGATGTAGCGACGATCTGCCATGAACCATTTACTGAAGCCCAGTCCCATCGGAGTACCCATTTGGATTACATCGATGAATTCCGCACCGGGCATTAAATCAATCCTGAAACCACGCAGTTTGAACCAGCCGGTATTGGCATCCCAATAAGTTTCCCAAGCTGCGGAATTTGCTTCTACGCTGCTGTTACCGTCATCGGCATCCCAGATTGTTTTCATACGCAAATAAGCTTTCACATATTTGCTGATGGAAGCATTAACTTCAAATTGAACTTCGGAACGCATGAAATTACCTTTTGTATAATCGTTTCTACCAGCTTGCCACGGAAATTCCGTATGTGCACCCATGGCAGCGGTTCCATCTGTCCAACGGAACTGGTTGTAGATGGTCGTTCCTACGTCGATTTTTGCCTGCGCAAAAACCACACCGGTTAATAACAAACATACAACTAAGACTAACCATTTCTTCATTTCACCCTCCTGTTTTTTTTGGTTATTTTGGATAAACCAATTTTATTACTGTTAATTTATCAGCAGACGTATCTTCCGGGTCCATGCCGCTTTCCCAGTCGTTAAGCATGTCGTATTGAATGTCTGCTTCATCATCGGAACCGTCCGCATTATCCACGAACATATCGATCACATTCGGATCGCCGGCTCCGTCGGAACCGTTACCAAAGCGATGCTGTCCTTCATATTCGTTCACGCGGCGCATCAGAACACACCAATCTCCGGGGAATCCGGTGGCGCTGAGCATCAGAATGCCGTAACCCCAGGTGGAAATATCGGCATCATCAGCCACACCCAGATCGGCTTTTTTCACGGTTGCTTTCAAAGATTTGCCGATCGGTTTGATTTTAGTCGGCAGCACGATATCATCTTTCATATCGGCAGCTTTCAGCTCGATTTCACCGTTGATTTTGGGAACGGTGTGCGGATCGATAAAAACCACTTTTTCCCAGGCATCTGCGGGATCGACCAAAACCTGTGTACCGGGAATGGTTGCCGTGTGTCCGGAATCTTTCACATGATCGAGATCGAGATATATCTGGATTTGTTGCACATCCCAGTAATCTCCCCATTGGAAGGTAACCGGTGCATTGAAAGTGATCTTAAAATCGATGGCTTCACCTTTATCCTCGATCTCTGCCTTCAGAAGATCGAACGATCCTGCCACATAGATAGGATCGGTGGGATAGACATAATTACCGGGACCTTTGTCGTCACCCTTCGGATCCAAAAACTCCAGCTTAGTGCCGGCAAGCAGAGCCGAACTGAGAAACAACAATGCCAGAAAAATCAGAAACACTTTGTTTTTCATACTTATCCTCCTTCTAAGGTTTACGCATTAAACTTGTCATTCTGAGAAATGCCATTTGCTTTTCTTACGAAGAATCTACTTCTCATGAAACTCTTCGTCGAAAGCCTTTACAAGCGTCTCTCGGAGAGACATTTTATTACATCAATGTATGAGATTCTTCCTGAGAATTTCTTTGTAAGAAACGTCGGAATGACGATTACACTCTATGCAAAAAACTATTTTATCCTTTCACACCACCGGCGGTCAGTCCGCTCACCAGGAATTTCTGGAAAGCCATGAACAGCACAACGACCGGAATAGCAACTAATAATGATGATGCGGCAAAACTTCCCCATTCCGCACCGAACTCTCCCACCATCTGGCGTAAGCCGATCGGCAAAGTGTATTTCGATTCCGCATCCAAAAAAGTGGCAGCCAGAATGAATTCGTTCCAGGCGGTCATAAAGGAAAATAAGCCGGTAATGGCGATGGACGGCTTACTGAGCGGCAAAATGATTTCCCAAAAAATTCGTCCTTTGGAAGCGCCGTCGATAGTCGCCGACTCTTCCAATGAAATGGGAATCGTATCGAAATACCCCTTTAGAACCCAAATGGAAAAAGGCAGCGCCGTCGTGGAATAGATGATGATCAAACCCCATAAAGAGCCGTAAAGATGCAGAATTTCCGAGATCAAAATAAACTGCGGAATGATCATCAAAACGCCGGGAAACATCTGTGTGACCAAAAGCGAAAGCATTCCGGATTTCTGCCCCGGAAACTTGAATCGCGAAAACGCATAAGCGGCAGTTGTCGCCAAAAATAAACTGGAAACCACGGTAACGAAAGAGACAATCACCGAATTGCGCAGCCAAACTAAAAAAGGTTTATCGACCAAAACTTCCCGGAAATTTTCCAAAGAAATATGATCGGGTATAAGGCTGAGATTGGTGGAAAGCAAAGATTTGCCGCCGAAGGCAACTTTGAGCACCCACAGCACCGGGTAAATCGTGAAAATCGTGACGATGATTAAAACGATATAAGTGAAAATCTTACGAGTTTTGGAATGAGAAGAAATCATTCGGTCACCTTCCTGTTAGATTGGAATATCATTCATACACCCCCTCGGAAGCCTTGGAAATTTTATTCGTCCAGAAACCATAGAAAAGCAGGATGAGGAAGATGATAATGCAGTACGCTGCTGCGTAGCCGTAACGGTATTGTTCAAAAGCGATTTTGTAAGCATCGGTGATCAGCAATTCCGTGGCTCCATCCGGTCCGCCGCCCGAAACCAGATAGATCACATTGAATTGATTGAACGTCCAGATCGTTCCCAAAATGATCGCCGGGATCATGGCAGGCTTAAGTAGCGGGAAAGTTACATTCCAAAAGGACTGCCAGCGGCTGGAGCCATCGATGGCGCTCGCTTCATAAAGTTCTTTGGGAATGCTCTGCAAAGCGCCCAAAGCAATGATCATCATGAAGGGAAATCCCAGCCAGACGTTCGTCGCCAAATTCGCCAGGAAAGCAGTGTGTGCCTGCGTGAACCAACTTATCGGCTCAAAACCGAGTAATTCCAAAAAACCATTCACCGCACCGAATTGCTTATGGAACATTCCTTTCCAGATAAGAGCGGTGATGTAATTGGGAATCGCCCACGGCAGAATGAGAATCACTCGGAAAATCGTGCGTCCTTTCAATTGTGGATTATTCAGCATCAAAGCCAATCCGACACCGATGGAAACATGCAGTGTCACGTTGATTATCGTCCACAGGATCGTGTGAACCAATGTGTAATAAAAATTATGCGGATCGGCGAAATTGATGGTTTTGAGGATATCGACGAAATTCCAGAAAGAATAATTATGCAGATTGCTGAAATAACTGATCAGATTCCCGCCGAAATCGTTCAATCCATAATTGGTAAATCCGATCAAAAATCCGTACACAAAAGGAAAGAAAACCAGCAGGAAAACTCCGAACATAGCGGGTCCGATATAAGAATATGCCAGCCGGTAACGGATCACAGAAGCCAACATGCGCTCGAACATTCCTGATAAAATGAACAGCATGAAAAGACCGCCGAAAATGGAAAGAGTCCAGTTCCAGGTGCGGATGGAACTTCTGATCAACGGTTGCCAGGACGGAAGTTGTAATTGGATATCCGGTAAAAATGATTGCGCCTTTTCCTGCAAAACATGCTGATATTGAGCAATATATTCCTGCCAGCCGGAGAAGCTTGTTTCCAGCTGTTCTGCAATATTTCCGGTAATCAGAACGACCAGCAGAACAAAGAGCGCCAGGCTGATCCAGGCGCTGAAATGTGGAATAATCTTTTCCAGGAAAACTGCGAGTAAAAAGAAAATACCGACAAAAATCAGCAGGGGTAACTTAACCGGATGAATCGGATATTTATCCTGAACATGTATATCGTAAAGCACCAATCCAACCAGTTTATTATTCTCAAATATGCCTTGATATTTTACATAATTTC
>DAISYT010000235.1:0-4071 GCA_036825175.1 Candidatus Cloacimonadota bacterium | reverse complement strand
CCTACCAGACTGCGATTTTCCCGCTGATCGATGAAGAAACCGGTCTTCTGCCCGGTAACCCAATTCACCAGAAAATGCTTCCCATTTTCCAAAACGATTTTACTGTCTGCGGCTTCACCCAGAATGTACTCGTTTTTGATCTCACCGGCTTTGCCATGCAGCGTTTCCTTTCTTTTGTCATAAATCGCTTCTAACCTTCTATCTAAAACTTCCTGAATGGCTGCGGCGATGGCTGTTCTGCTTTGATACATGCCGACGGAATGCGCCTGCATGACGGCGACGCCATCGTAAAAATCGACGATCAGACCGGAAAGCCCGTCACCTTCGCCAAAAATGAGCCGGAATACGTTTGTATCCGCACGATCTGTGATGCCGATTTTTTGCCGGAATACCCAGGCTTGGCGGATTTTATCTCTCCACAAAGTTGCTTCGTCGATCTGCACGAAAGACAAAAACCGCACCGCAATTCCGCTGCCGGATTGGTAATGTCCCATGCCCAAAAATTCTCCGCGCTGCGAAAGAACATCGACGAAATTTCCATCTTTTATTGCAGAATCGATTCTGTCGATGGCACCAGAAAATATCCAGGGATGACGACGTCTTACCGATTCCTCTTTGCCTTTCTTCAAAAATATTTTTTTATGTTCCTGGTTCATAAATTCCTTCTTATTTTTATTCTATCACTACTTCACACTTCCTGGATCGCTTTTGATGAAAGACGGAATTGCAGTCCAGAAAAATAAGTTTTATAACCTGCTAAAAAAGAATGTTATCCAATTCCCCCTTGACAACACAACCCGATCAAAACACTTCTCATTCAATATGATAAGGAGTTGTAAAGGGTTATAACTTTTACAAATAGATAAATTCATGAGATTATTTGAACATAAAATACATAACCTGCAATTACGGCAGAATCTGGTGATCGGTTTGCGTTTTGCTCTGTTGGCGCTGGCACTTTTCATCATTTGTTTCGACCTGTTTTTTATGATTTTTACCCACACCTCCGGTCATGTGCGAGAGCTTTTCTATGTGGCTTTTTCGCTCAAAGTATTTATCATTCTCATTTTTCTGTACCTGGCTTTGCAGGCGAATCATGCCATGGCTTCCGGTAAACGGATCGCCCGGCAGTTGGATGAATTTAACCGCGATAAAACCGATACATATCAGAATGCCCTGGAACTGCAAACGGAAGAGGTGGAGCCGGAAATTCTGGAACGCATTCTGAAACGGGCGGACGATAAAGCAAAGGATCAGGTCGTAAAAACCGAAAAGCATTTTTTATCGCCCTGGTGGCAGATTTCGGTTGTTTTGTATTTGGCTTCGGCTTTGCTTTTTGTGCTGAATCCGCAGCAATACCTCGAGGCGCAGGAATTCTTTGCTTTGCGTCATCTGCCGGAAGTGCAGCACAAAACAGGCGTGGAAGTTCAGCCAGGCAATCTTTCCATTACCAGGAATAGCCGGGTTACGATCGAAGTGCTGAATCCCGAATCGGAAATTGAACATAAATTCTTTTATCGCCTGGAAGATAATTGGCGGGAAGAACCGCTGATCGATTATAAAAAAGTGTTTGAAAATCTGGATTTTTCGTTTTCTTATTTCGTTAAAACTCCTTACGCCACTTCCGATACTTTCCGCGTGGAAGTGTTTGAATTACCAGTGGTTACCAATATCGATGTCCGATACGATTTTCCCAAGTATACCGGCATGAAATCCGAAACGGAAAGGCAGGCTTCCGGCAATATCAAAGCTCTGGCAGGAACGCAGGTTACCTTGAATCTGGCAGCAAATAATCCGATCCAGACCGGACAGATAATTTTCTCCGGCGGTACGATGCAGGATTTGGAACGTACCGGGAAGAAATCATTTACCACCGGTTTCAAAGTTACGGAAAACGGCAGTTATCATTTTCGTTTGGAAGATATTTTGGGAAATGTTTCGCTGAAAATATCCAAATCGATCACGGCAATTTACGACCAAAACCCGGAGATCAGGATCACCGTTCCCGGCAGAGATACACTCATCACGCAAAACATGCTGCTGCCGCTCCGCATCATCGCTTCCGACGATTATGGGTTGAAAAATCTGAAATTATTTTATCACGTAAATCAGGGTGTGATCGATTCGTTGAGCATTCAAAGCAGCATTCCCACGCCTGCCCTGAACCTGGATTACGTTTTCGATTTGAACGAGATGTCGTTGCTGCCCGGCGATAAACTAACTTACTGGGTGCAAATTTCCGATAATTCCCCGCAAAAACAAAAAGCGGAATCTCAGCATTACACGGCACGTTTCCCTTCCATCGAGGAGATTTATAAAGAGATAGAAAACAAGGAAAAACAGAAGCGGGAAGTGTTGGAAAACACGTTGGAAAAATCGCAGGAATTACAGCAGGAATTTGAAGAAAAACGGCGGGAATTATTGCAGAAAGAGGAAATGAACTGGGAAGACAAAAAAGATTTGAACAACATGCTCGATCAGCAGGAAAAGTTGAATCAGGACGTGGATCAGATCGCCGAAGATTTTCAGCAGCTACTGGAAAAATTCGAGGATAACAAAGGGCTTTCCAACGATACTCTGGAAAAGATGCAGCGCATTCAGGAACTGATGGAAGACATTTCCAACGAAGATTTGGAAAAAGCGATGGAAAAATTGCGAAAAAGCATGGAAAGCCTCGATCCGGATGTTCTGAAAAAGGCTTTGGAAGATTTTAAATTTTCCATGGAAGATTTTTCGCAGAAACTCGATCAAACCATAAAATTGCTGGAAGATATCAAAAAAGAACAGGCTGTGGAAAAGGCTTTGGAAATTACCGAAGAAATGGCGGAAATGCAGTCAGCTCTGAATGAAAAAACACAGAATGACGAAGGCTCGAACGAGCAACTGGCTCGGGAGCAGCAACAGATTTCCGAAAAAATGGAAAGTCTGCAACAACAGCTCGATGAGATCAACGACATGTTGGGTGAGCAGGATGCAGAACTGCGCAAAATGATGGAAGAATTGCAACAGCAGATGCAGCAGGACAGTTTAAGTTCGGATATGCAGCAAAGCAGGCAAAACCTGCAACAGGGCAAAAAAAAGCAGGCGCAGCAAAGCCAGCAAAGTGCGCAGGAAAAGATCGAGATGATGATGAAAATGCTGCAAAAAATGAAGGATTCGCTGGCAGCCGGTTCGCAGATGAATGCTACAGAAGCAATGCAAAAAGCAGCCCGCCGACTTCTGATCTTTTCTCAAATGCACGAGACTTCCAAAGCCCAATATTTCAAAGACCCGTTCGTCATTTTGCCAGATCAGATCAGCATCTACGAAAGTATAAATCTCACTATCAACGAATTGATGCAGGCTCCCATGATCTCTTTAATGTTGGGCGCAAAGTTCTTTTACGATCTGAATTTCACCACTTCCAATTACCGCGAAATGTTCGAGCAGATCAACAGCGCTCGGTCTGTGCAGGTGCCGGAATTTCTCATCAATATTCAGAAGGGCATCAATCTGATGGTCTATGATCTGATGCAGGCTTCGCAGAATATGCAGGATGGCGGTAGCGGCAATATGGAAAGTCTGATGCAGGCTTTGCAACAAATGGGGCAGCAGCAGATGATGATCAACATGATCTCTCAGCAGCTTTTGCAGCAAATGGGGCAAAACGGCAGGATGAGCCAGGAAATGATGTCTCAGGCACAGCGGCTGGCAGCCGACGAAGAACGACTGGCGGAAAATCTGAAACGTCTTTTGCAGAACGACCGCGAAGCTCAAAAACAAACTTCCGCTTTGCACCAGATCACAGAAGATTTGGAAGATATCGCACACGATCTGAAACGCGGCAGAATTTCCCAGGATTTGGTCGATAAACAGGAACGCATTCTTTCCCGTTTGCTGGATGCTCAAAAATCCATTCATAAACGTGAATTCAGCAAAAAAAGGAAGTCGGAAATCAGCGAGGTGGAAAGTTGGGAGATGCCGGAAGACATCAAACTGGAATTCGACAAAATGCGCAAAAAAGCGTTGCTGAACGAAGATTTGGAAGCTTATCCGCAGGAATACCGGGAATTGATCCGGGAGTATTTGAAG
>DAISYT010000234.1:0-4072 GCA_036825175.1 Candidatus Cloacimonadota bacterium | reverse complement strand
GTTTCATCGCTTGTTGAAATGATCATGGCTGAAAAAAAAGTATATAAAATAATTCTGGCTGATGGTACTTTTTTCGTTTTGAGATAACGATACATCAGATATGAAAAGATCAGGTAAGCGAGATAATGCCAGTTATTTTGAATATCATAAATTTCGTGTCCCAAATAAAAATCGGAAATATTCTGTCCCAAATAGATAACAAAGAGGATGAAAACGAATGATAACAGACGGAATTTATTGATTTTCCGAAAAGAAACGATAATAAAAAATAACAAAAATATAACGGCTAACAGAGGAACGATTTTAAATGTGTGTCCCCAAAATTCAAATTCGGAACCTGATATTTCACCGATCAGACTTTGCAGGTAATACCGGCACATGATAAAAGGAGCACTGAAGATAATACAAATAAAAACTATCAGCTGATTTCGTTCCGAAAATAATCCAGTCTTCAAATATACCTCACAAATTCTTAGAAAGTTCCATTTATCGATATGATGTTTTTGACATGTCGTTTATAATTTTCCCTAATTAAACAAATACACTTATTTTTTTCATGCGGACTATATTTTGCAGCATCGGATTCTTGTCATTATTTATTTTACATAAAAACCATGTTTATTGTGGCAAATTAATCTTGGAAATAGGAAATTCCGATTATTCTCAAAAAATGGAATTTTTAACTTTCATTAATAAAAAAAGCGATTTGTCAAAATGAAATATAACGTTTATGTTTTTTAATAATTTTTTCCCAATTTGTAGAATTGTTAATTTTTCTTTTGTAAGAAAAACAAGCCTACCCCCAAAATTAGTAAAATCAATAATAGCAACAGTTATGTAAATTAGATAATTAAGCAAAATAAATGTCCTGAAAAAAGCAGTTTACAAACGATGCTCCCTTGATAATTTTAGTTCATCAAAACACATATCAAAGGAGCAATCATGAACAGTGTGATAAAAACAAAACTAAGTCAGAAATTGCAAGTAAAACTTCATCAATATTTAGAGCCATTTGAAGCAGACTTAAGCTTGCCGGAACAGAAGTTTCTCAAAGCTATGAGTCGCGGGATATTAGGAAGTGGTTCCGTAATAGTACGTCAAATCGGACAGGAATTGGAAGAATCAATAGATTTAAAGAAAACATGTAAACGTCTCTATGAGAACTTAAGGCGTGATGGTCTTTCAGAGAAATTAGAGCAGAAGCTTTTGGAAAGACAATGTCATCAACTAAACGAAGATAGCTTGATCTTAGTGGATGCGAGTGACTTGAAGAAGGTATCATCAAAGCAAATGGAGGGAATCGCCCGAGTACGCGATGGCAGCACCGGCAAAAGTTGTAATGGATATGATCTTCTGAATATGATTGGCTTCAATCCGTCAGAATCCGGTTATCAGATATTGCCGCTTTGTAGTGTGCTTTACAGCAAGGAAAAAGAGGTCGATACTAAGGCTAACATTACCTTTGATAGAATCAATGACATAGTTGTTTTTTCTAATAACCAGGGTATTTTCGTTTTTGATCGGGCAGGTGATAATAGAATCAATATCAGCGAGTTATCAAGTAATGAGATAGCTTATATCATCAGAAGTAAAGGGAACCGAGGATTAATTATAGAAGGAAAAGAATTAAACTTCAAAGAAGTATGTAGAATAGTAAAGCTGAATTACGAACTTCCAGGCAAGAAGAAAGGGAGCAAACTTCTCTGTGGGATTAAGCGTGTACAAGTAAGATTAGCTCCTCATCCGAAGAAGAATCCCAATACCGCCGATACGTGGTTAATAGTCTGTCGGCATAAATCTAAGAACGGCAAGTTAGGCGGTTTCTTTTACTTGCTTTGTGACTTTCCGCATCATGGATTTAGTGAAGCAGAAATTATCACAAAAGCTTTGGAGAGTTACAGGTTGCGCTGGAAGATCGAAGAACTTCACCGACAGGTAAAACAGGACTATGGCTGGGAAGAAATGCAGTTGATGTCGTATGTTGGCTTAAAAAACTTGAATACCATTTTGTGGATAGTTATTAGTTTTTTGTATTCCTTAAAGAAAATGGTTTTGCATTTAGCGGAAGCCTTTCCCAACTTACTTGTGGATAAGAAAAAAGACTTGAGTTTATTGTTTGGTTATGTTTATTATCGGTTGTTCAAAGTTGTGAGAAAGATTTTCTCTGAAATGACTAAATACAAGAAAATCACATATAAAGGTGTCTATCACAACCAATTGCAATTGAAAACAAACTTCTTCTGAAAAAATGGGGGTATGCATGCTTTTGTAAGAAAAACAATTGACAAAAAGTATTCCCAAAAAGATATATAGCCCTGTGTATATAGTGAAAAATATGAAGTATGGGTATCTTTTTAAAATTATTTGGGTTAGGGATAAAAATAATGAAAAGATTTGAGATGTTACTATCAATTTTACACAATGAAACCGCTACCATCGTAACCAATTTATGAACCGCTACTATCGCATTTTGATTTTGTACATGAACAGTTAACCATTATTTAAGGAGAAATTATGAAAAAGGGGATATTAATTTGTTTAATCTCATTGCTTGCATTAGGCTTAATGTGGGCAAAAGATCCGGTACTGGGCGCTAAATATGTCGCTCCACCTTATCAACCGACAGATACAGCTGTGCTTGAAGAAGGTTTTGAAAGCGGTGCTCTACCTACCGGATGGACACAAGAATATGTGAATGGAACCGTAGATTGGCTTTACCAATCCGGGGGCTATTCCAGTAATCCTGGTGCAGCTCACACAGGCTCCTACAATGCTTGCTTCTTTGGAGGTTCTTACACAGCTTATGCTTCTTACCTTTATACTCCATCCATGGACATCTCAGCCTTGACGAATCCTACTGTAAACTTCTGGTTGGCAAATACGGACTGGGGTGGCGATCAAGATATCCTAAACGTATATTATCGTGAGGCTGCTGGTTCTGCCTGGACTTTGCTTGCTACATACGATACCAGTATGTTGGATTGGACAGAAGAAACAATTGCCTTGCCGGCTGCTTCGGCAGATTATTATGTCTGTTTTGAAGGCATTAGTGGTTACGGCTACGGTGTTTGTATCGATGACGTTGTTGTTGAAGAAGCTTCTACGACACATTCACTTCCATTTGCCGAAGGTTTTGAAGACGGAGCTCTTCCGGTCGACTGGGCTCAGGAATATGTAGTTGGTGCCGTTGATTGGGCTTACCAGTCCGGCGGATACAATGGTAATCCTCTTGCAGCTCATACCGGAAGTTATAACGCATATTTCTTCCAGAGTAACACCGTTGGAAACACTACAAAATTGGTTACTCCAGCACTAGATTTGACAACAGTTTCCACCCCGACACTTACATTCTGGCATACTCAGCCTATTTATCCCAACGATCAGGATGAACTGAGAGTTTATTACAAAGATTCTGCTGCTGGAACCTGGACGCTGTTAGCTGAATATTTAAGCAGCATTACAGATTGGACGGAAGAAACTATCACTCTCCCTAATCCTACAAATGATTACTACATCGCATTCGAAGGCGTTGCTCAATATGGTTACGGGATATGTATAGATGATGTTGCTGTTGCTGAAGTTGTTGGTCCGGTTGGTGATTATACTTTGAACACAGTAATAGACGGTGGTAATCCCGGCGGATTGAACACAGATTCAGACTCCAGTACTATCGGTTGGACAGCAATTACCATCGATGCAGCAACCGCAAATGAATGGTCTGCAGTTCAAACACTTCCCTTCAACTTCCTGTTTTTTAATCAACCGGTTTCGGAATTCAAAGTTAGTTTGAATGGATTACTTACATTTGATACCGCAGCAGGCGATCCGCCACCAGATACAAATGTGAACTTGCCGGACGCCACATGTCCTAACACGACTATTGCCGGATTCTGGGATGAATTTACTCTGAATCCTCCCACCGGTTCGGGTGATAAAGCCTATATGAAAGTATTCGGTGATGCTCCCAATCGTCAACTTTGGATAAGGTATCATTCTTTTGAATATTCTGCATACTCTTACGCCTATTGGGCTATAGTAATGGAAGAAACCTCTAACAAAGTTTATCTTGTCG
>DAISYT010000233.1:0-4140 GCA_036825175.1 Candidatus Cloacimonadota bacterium | reverse complement strand
ACCGGCACGTTACATAAACAGCGAATTAAACAGCTTCAACAAAAAGCTTTCGGCAGAAACGATCAATTTTTGCCTGGCTTTCCCGGATGTTTATGAAGTTGGTTTTTCTCATCTGGGATTGAAAATATTATACTCGATTTTAAACCGTGAATCCGATGCTGTGGCAGATCGGGTTTATTGTCCCTGGCCCGATTTCGGTGAACTTTTGCAGGAAGAAAATCTGCCTTTATTCGGAGTCGAATCGGCTGTGGCTTTGCAGGATTTCGATGTGATCGGGTTCACTTTGCAAAGTGAACTTACCTACACGAATATTTTATACATGCTCGATCTGGCGCAGATTCCGCTGCTTTCACAGGATAGAAATGAATCCGATCCGATCATTTTGGGCGGAGGTCCCTGTGCTGCCAATCCGATTCCCCTGGCTGCCTTTTTCGATGCTTTTCTGATCGGCGACGGCGAAGAAGCTATTTTGGAAATCAAGGATTGTTTGAAGCAAAATAAAGATAAATCCAGGAAGGAAAAACTGGCTGCCTTGCAAAAGTTGCAAGGCATCTTTGTTCCGACTTTGCATAAATCCGGCACGAAGATCAAAGCACGCAAATTCATGGATTTCGACGATCCTGCCAAAATGCACACCGATCAGCTTGTTCCCTGGGTGCAACCGACGCACTACCGCTTTGTCAGCGAGATTATGCGGGGCTGCTCACGCGGCTGCCGCTTCTGTTTTGCCGGCATGTTTTATCGTCCGGTGCGGGAACGTGATGCCAAAAAACTGGCGGATAATCTGATCGCGGAAGTGAAAAAAAACGGCTGGCACGAGGCGGCGCTCACGTCTCTTTCTTCCAGCGATTACAGCTGCATCAAACCGCTTTTGCAGGAAATCTATAACCGGATGGAAAAAGCCGCTCTGTCTTTACCTTCTTTGCGGGTGGACAGCATCGACGACGAACTGACCACTTTAATGAATGCCATGCGGCAAACCGGGCTGACGGTGGCGCCGGAAGCAGGCAGCCAGCGACTACGCGACATCATTAATAAAAACATCTCGGAAGCAGAAATCTTACAGAGCGTGGAAATCGCTTTGAAGAACGGCTGGCAGCTCATAAAGTTCTACTTTATGATCGGTTTGCCCCACGAGACAGACTGCGATATTCAAGCCATCATCGATCTGATCTACAAAATCACGCAGATTTCCGGCAAAAAATTGCAGATCAACGTAACGATTTCTCCCTTCGTTCCCAAACCATTCACGCCTTTCCAATGGGCAAAAATGGAAGATAAAGACGAACTCATCCGCAAAGCTAAGTGGATAAAAAATGCCTTTTCTCACTATCGTTTCATCAAGATCAAATACCACGAAGTCGAGTCTTCGCTTTTGGAATGCGTTACCGGGCGCGGCGACGAAAAAGCCGGAGAATTGATTTTACAGGCTTATCGAAAAGGCGCTTTTTATGATGGCTGGAATGAATGTTTCGACTTTGACAAATGGCAGCAGGCTGCCGATGAGATCGGTTTAAATTGGGAAGATTATACAAAACAAATTCCACTCGCTGCTGAACTTGCCTGGCAGGATATCGATCTGGGTATTTCCGAAAAATTTCTAAAAGATGAATGGCAAAGAGCTTTGGAAGCTCATACGCTTTCCGATTGCCGTAACGGCAAATGCACGGGTTGTGGAATTTGTCACGATCAGATCCAACCGAAATTTACCAAACCGATTCAGCCTTCCGTCCTGCAATTGCGGGGAAAAATCGATGATAACCGACCGAATGTGCATTATCGGGCTTTCTTCAGCAAAATGGGCAGGATGAGTTACGTGACCAATCTCGATCTGGTGCGCATGATCTACAATGTATTCCGGGCGGTCGATCTGCCGATCTCTTATTCGCAGGGATTTAATGTACATCCGCAGGTAAGTTTCGGTCCGCCGCTCTCTTTGGGAGTGCAGGGCAGAAACGAATATTTCGATTTCATTTTGAAGGAAACCACCGACACAAAATATCTCTTCGAGACTTTGAATCAAGCCATGCCGAAAGCGTTGCAATTGAATGAAATAATTTTGCTTTCGGATAGAGCCATGCTTGCCATGAATTATTATAAATATGAAGAAGTTACGGTAATTCCGCCGGCAGAATATTTTGCTAAATTCCAAACCAAAACCGCTGAATTTCAGAAGGTAGAAGAATTCCTGTTTACCCGCATTCGCAAAGATAATGAACAAACCAAAGATTTGAAGCCGTTGATCGGAAAAATCGAGTGGAATGGTTCTCAGCTTGCGGTAATTAAAACCGTGGTCGGAGCCAGTATCTTCGATGTTTTGGAACATGTTTACCAAATAGATCGGCATGAAACAAATCGATTTGAGATTATTCGGGAAAAATTGATGGTGGATGAGTAGCCTTGAAAAGGATTCTTCCAGCTTATCTTTCTTGTTTGCACTTTCAAGGTTGGATAGCTTTTAAGAAATTTACTCTGAAAGTCTCAAGTGAGAGAATTGGTGGAAGAGAGCCAGCCGACGGCTGGTAAACATTTTCAGATTACGATTCCACTAAAACCTGAAGTACCCAATTAACTCAATAATTTCCTGATCAAAGCCACAAAACATTCCACATCCTCTTTGGTCGTGTCGAATGCTGTCATCCAGCGTACTTCGGAACGGTGTTCATCCCACATATAAAAGAAAAATTCCTTTTGTAATGCCGGAATAATTTCCGGTGGAACGATGGCAAAAATCCCATTCGCCTGTACTTTTTGCGTGATTTTTATCTGTGGAATTTCAGCAAGTTTGGCAGCAAGAATCTGTGCCATTCGGTTGGAATGCTGCGCATTTTCCTTCCAGATATTTCCGGAAAGCATGGCTTCAAATTGCACGGATACAAAACGCATTTTGGAACCGAGTTGCATTCCCTGTTTGCGAAAATATTTAAAGTTTTTCACCAGATTTTGATCGAAAAATATCACCGCTTCCGCATTGATCGCACCGTTTTTGGTCAGACCAAAAGACAGCACATCCACTCCGACTTCGGTTGTGATGGCTTGCAATTCCAAACCCAGAGAAGCTGCGGCATTACACAATCTGGCGCCATCCATGTGCAGAAACATGCCGTGCTCATGGGCAAAAGTAGAAAGAGCTTTTATTTCTTCGGGAGTGTAAACCGTACCCAGTTCCGTAACCTGAGTGATGGAAATGACTTTCGGTTGCGAATGATGCTCGAATCCGAAACCGTGCATGTGTTTTTTGATGCTCTGAACGGTTAATTTTCCGTCGGAAGTTTCCACGGTAAGCAGTTTACAACCACTGAATTTTTCTACAGCGCCGCATTCATCGACGTTGATGTGAGCGGTCTCTGCGCAGATAATTGAATTAAAAGATTCGGTGAGATTTTTTATGCCGGTCACATTGGCACCGGTACCGTTGAAAACCGGGAAAACTGCGATATTCTCGCCAAAATGTTTTTTCATGATCTGTATGGCGCGTGCGGTAAAATAATCGTCGCCATAGGCGATTTCATGTCCGGAGTTTGCTTCCAGAATCGCCTGTAATACTGCCGGATGCGCACCGGTATTGTTATCGCTGGCAAATCCTCGCTTGATAATTCGTTCCATTATTCTTCCTTTTTCACTTTTGGGATGATGTTTGGGTATGTCGGAATTTTGTCAAATGAAGAGAACGGCATTTTTACAGGTGATTTATAAACTCTTTTACTTTCGAGAGAAACAATCTGTTCTCTTCTTCCATACCGCTGATCGTGACTCGCAGATGGTTTACCAGAACCGGATGATGCCAAACCGGTCGAATGGCGATGTCGTGATCGCTGAGAAAATTGAACAAAGCTTCGCTGTGTTCTCCGGCAGAAAATGTCAGGAAATTCGTGGCACTTGAATGTACCAAAATCCCTTCGGTATGCTGCAATTCCGAGAAAACAATCTGTTTCTGTGCGATGACTTTTCGGTTATTTTCCAGGAAAAGTTCTTGGTTATCCAGAATGGTACAAACATAAGCTTGCGTCATCAGATTCAGGTGAAAGATAGTCATCACTTTTTCCAATTCCCGAATATTCTCCGATTGGGAAATAACGTAACCGAAGCGCAATCCTGCACCGGAAAAGGCTTTGGAAAAAGAGCGTACGATGATCAGGT
>DAISYT010000232.1:0-4146 GCA_036825175.1 Candidatus Cloacimonadota bacterium | reverse complement strand
CCTGCAAGTCGGAATCGAGCGTGGTGTAAATCTTCAATCCACCGGTAAAAAGCTTCGTCGTTCCATATTTATTTTCCAATAAAACTCTGATGTATTCGATAAAATAATCATCGGCATTTTGATTGCCTTTGGGATAGTTCAGCACAATATCCGTGCCACGGGCTTCCACATATTCTTCATTGGTGATAACGCCTTCCTGCACCATTCTGAGAAGAACTGAATTACGGCGTTTGAGTGCACGTTCGGGATAATTGAAAGGGTAATAACCGCTGGGAAGTTGCGGCATTCCGATGATCAAAGCAGCTTCGGGAATGGAGAGGTCTTTGGCATCTTTACCGAAATATTTCTGAGATGCCACCTCGATTCCATATAAACCCGGACCAAACGGCGATTTATTGAGATATAATTCCAAAATTTCCTGTTTGGAAAAATGTTTCTCGATGCGGATCGCCAGCAGCAATTCCTTTATTTTACGCGGAATGGTTTTATCCAGTGAAAGAAACATATTGCGGGCGACTTGCTGTGTAATTGTGCTGGCGCCCTGAGAAAAGTTTCCCCGTTGCAAATCGACAAGGAAAGCGCGGAAAAGCCCGAATTGATCCATTCCCCAATGCTTGTAAAAATTCTTGTCTTCCACCGCTAAAATTCCATTAAGCAAATAAGGAGGCAGTTCGCTGATGTCGGTAAGTTTACGGCGTTCAAACGAAAAAGTATGAATGAGTTTATCATTGCGATCAAAGACTTCCGAACCGACTTTCATTTCGTAACGTGTAAGCTCCGATAGCGGGGGAAGTTCGCTGCTGTAATAGTAAAACAATCCGATTCCGATGCCGGCAAACAAGGCGATCACACAGAAAAAAACAAAGAGAATTCTCTGCGTTAAACCAGGTTTATATGCAGTTTTTTTTCTGCTCTTTATTCGACGTTTCTTTCTTCTTTTCTTCATATTCTTCCTTCATTTTATCAATGAATATTTTTGCTAAATATCCAGTGATTATACCGGTTACTATTCCCATCAAAATGAGCAGGGGCGTCAAATAAAATATTGAGTTTTCTTTGATCAGAAGCAGCCTAACCAAACCGATCTGACCAAAATTATGCGCCACTGCGCCACCGATACTGATGCCCAAAATGCTGAAATCGAAGGGCAGTTTGAGCAGCAACATCATGACCAAAAGTGATAAAATCGTTCCCGAAAGTGAAAGTAAGGTGGTGGGACTGAACAGCGTGCCGGCAAGTAATCCGCCCAAAATGCTTTTGGCAATTGCCACAACGACAGCGGAACGAAGATTTCCGGAGACGAGTAGAACCAAAACAACCACGTTGGACAGACCTAATTTCATAAAGGGGAGAGGTTTGGGAATGATGCTTTCCAGAATGAAAATCGTGACGGCAAGCGCCGTGAAAAATGCCAACATGACCAGATAACGCTGCCGCGTCATTTGCGAGAAATCAAGATAATTCATAGAACGGAATCACAAAAAAAGATAGAAAAAAAAGGCGACCGCAGCCGCCTTTTTTCTGCTAAATGTTTGGTTATTTATTTGCCTTTTCAAAATCGATCATGAACTGAGCCAGCGTTTCTGCCGATTGCATGGGCAGTGAATTGTAAAGAGAAGCACGGCATCCGCCCACGCTTCGGTGTCCTTTCAATCCGATCATACTCTTTGCTTTGGCTTCGGAGATGAATTTCTTTTCCAAATCTTCGCTGGGTAAACGGAAGGTAACATTCATACGGGAGCGGTCTTCCGGTACGACTGTGCCACGATAGAAATCGGAGCTGTCCAGAATATCATAGATCAGTTTGGCTTTTTCAATATTGTATGCTTCACGAGCTTTCAGTCCGCCATTCTTTTCGATCCATTTCAATACTTCGCCGATTACATAAATTGAGAAAGAGGGTGGTGTATTGAACATAGAATCTTTTTCGATCTGAATCTTATAATCCAGCATGGTGGGAAGGTTAGCATTCTGCTGTTCCATCAGGCTTTTCTTGATCACGACAAAAGTAGCACCGGCAGGACCGATGTTCTTTTGAGCTCCGCCGTAGATCATATCGTATTTTTTGAAATCGAGCTGACGGCTGAGGAAGTTGGAAGACATATCGGCGATTAATGGAACACCAGCCGGAACTTCCGGGTCTTTTTGCCATTCCGTACCACGAATGGTATTGTTGGTGGTAATGTGCAGATAAGCGGGATTGTCGGAAAGCTGCCAGGTTTTGGGAATGTAAGTATAATCTTTGTCTTCGGAAGAAGCGGCAACATGATATTTCTTGCCGATTTTTTTTGCTTCTTTCCAGGCGTTAGTTGCCCATGTTCCTGTGTTGATATAATTGGCAACTTTATCTTCGGGACAGAAATTTACAGGAACCATCAGGAACTGAGTGCTGGCTCCACCTTGCAGATACAAAGCCACATAATCATCACCCAATCCCATAAGGCGCAGAAGGGCTGCTCTTGCTTCGGTAATGATTTTGTCATATTCCGCAGAACGATGGCTCATTTCCATAACCGAAAGACCACTGCCTTTGTAGTCGAGTAAGTTCTGTTGAACTTCCAACAATACTTCTTCCGGTAAAACAGCCGGACCAGCATTAAAATTGTGGATTCTCATAAAAACCTCCAAAATAATTTTTTTATGAACTCAAATCTATTCGCCGTATTTTTCCGGCAAGTTTTTTTTAATAATATAAAATATGGTTTATTTATCTGGACACTTCCAAGGCTGATTTTGATTTACATATCAAACAGGAAATTGAGGTGAGCATGATACAGAAAAGTGATTTTTTGTTAAATGAAGAAATTCATTTTTTGAATAATGGTTCTTACGGAGCCTGTCCTAAAACCGTTTTTGCCAAATATCAGGAATGGCAGAAAGTTATCGAGTTTCAGCCGGTGGAATTCTTTCAGCAAAATCTCGTTCCGGAATTGAAAAAATCACGCGAGAGTTTAGCAAAATTCGTAAATACCGATGCCGACGATCTGATCCTGATGAGAAACGCTACTTTTGCTGCCAATGCGGTTATTCGTTCATTGAATTTACAGCCGGGGGATGAAGTAATTACCACGAATCATGAATATGGCGCCTGCACGAACGCCTGGCAATTCTGGCAGAAAGAAAGAAATTTCTCACTCAAAATCGTGAATTTTGATCTGCCTCTGCCTTCGACTTCGGAAATTATTAAGCGGTTTGAAGCCAATATTTCAGATAAAACAAAAGTGATTTTTTTCAGTCAGATCACTTCCAAAACAGCGCAGCTTTTCCCGGCTGAAGAGCTTTGCAGGTTGGCTCGAAAACACAACATCATTTCCGTTGTGGACGGCGCTCATGTGATCGGTCAGTATCCACTCGACTTTGCCAAAATGCCGGCAGATTTTTATTTCAGTAATATTCACAAATGGCTGTTCGCACCCAAAGGAACCGCATTTCTGTACACAGCCAAAGATAAACAGCATCTGCTCAAGCCGCTCATCACCGGTTGGGGCTGGGGAAGAGAACGCGAATTGCCCAGCGGCAGCGATTACGTGGATTCAAACCAGTTTTATGGTACGAACGATTATGCTTCTTTTCTTTGCGTTCCGGCTGCCATCGATTTTTATCGTCGGAATAGAATCGACGTTTTAAAGCAGGAATGTAACTCATTGGTACGAAATTTCTTACAGAAAGCCGAACAAATCACGGGAAGGAAATCTTTATATTCTGACTTTCCCCCATGTCTGCAAATGGCAGTGATTGAAATTCCCCGTAAATATGAATTTTGGGAAATAAAAGAACTGCTTTATAAAAAGTACAAAATCGAAATACCGGTAATGGAATGGGAAGATAAACTGCTGCTGCGTATATCTATACAAATCTATAATCAGCCGGAAGAAGTGGAATATTTATTACAGGTTTTGCGAGAACTATTCCTTTAATCTCAAGAATTTCTAGACGTTCTGCGAAAGGATTTCCAAATTTTCCCCCCTTTTTTTGAGGAGATGCCGGAGGCAGAGGGGTTAAAGAAAATCCGGTTTTCAGCCCGGAGCTGAAATAAAGTTGGTGAAATACCCCTGAGCTTGCCACGGGGATAATTAACTATAAGAAATTTTTTATTTACCAGAAGCGGAAGGTCTTTTCCAGACCGATCTGATGCTCGTTTTTTTC
>DAISYT010000231.1:0-4149 GCA_036825175.1 Candidatus Cloacimonadota bacterium | reverse complement strand
TTATGTAACGTGCCGGTTTTAACACGGAGGGAAGGAGATGAGAAAATTTGATTTTTTTATATTTCATGATTTTGTTATGAACGAGATTCTTCGTGAGAATTTCAAAGCAGAATTCCTCAGAAAGACATCATTATTATTTTATTCATTGTGATTCAAGTTTTTACGGTCACACTGAGTAGTCCCGAAAATTGTCGGGACGTATCGAAGTGTCTCATCTGCATCATATATTTAACTAATCCTGCGACAGGCTCAGGATGATATGAAGGATACGTCGCAAAACATTTTGAGAATGATACGAGTTCGTGACAATTATTATTCATTCCTCGTAATTGAGCGGACTTTCTTTGCCTTTGAAAAGCAGATCGTTCAAATAATCGGTCGTGTCGTGCAGCGCTTCCTGATCGATGGCAGGTTCTTCTGTCTCCTGCGGAATGGGACGAAGTCGGTTCAAAGTCGAAGTCGTATCCGGTACGAATAATTCCTGATTCACATCGATCTTCGATTGAATTTTCTTAAAGGGGGGCCAGCTGATGACATCATTGCGGAAAAGATAAACGATCAGGCAGGTGAGAGCGATTACGACAACCACCAGCAAAATGATGCCCAGGAAATTCTCGGGAAGAATAATTTTCTTGGGCTGAATCGACTTATCGTGTGAAATATAGATCGGTTTTTGACTGAATTTTTCATTGAATAAATTCAGGATTTTTTCTTCGTCGGCACCGATATGACGTGCATAATTTAGTACCATTGCTTTGGCATAACCCAATCCGCCCAAATTCGTGAATATATCGTTCTCGATATCGTCCAGTAAGCGCACCTTGATGCGGGTTGCTTCGGATATTTGTTCCAAAGTTAATTTATTACGTTGGCGTACGGATTTCAAATAAACACCGATACTCTCGATGATCGCCACGTTCTCCTTTTCCATACAATTACTCCATATTATTAATCAGAATCATACCGGCACAAATTCCTGCCAGATCGTAAGCAATATCGTGCCAATCCCATTCCGACTTTAGTATATATTTATCGCTGAATTCTTTTCCGGCACCCATAAATGCTGTCAAGTTTACCGAAAAAATCAGACTGTTCCTGGCGTTTTGTTGTCCGAAATCTTTGCTCATTCCGTAATTCCAGTATGTGAGGAAAGCGCTTGCCGTGAAATGAGTTACCTTATCACTTCCCAACCAGGGACTTTGCGCGGAAAGGCAGATTATCATTCCCAAAAAGATCAGAACAATAACAATTTTTTTCATATTTCGATTGTTCCGGAAAATACTTTTGTTACTTTGCCGGCTAAGCAGATATTTTCGCCATCATAAGAAATATGGATATTACCGCCGGGAACGGTTACATCCACTTCGTTATCGAGCTGATAATGCCTGATTCCGGCAAAAACGGCTGCGGCAGTTCCCGTACCGCAAGCCAGAGTTCCACCACTCCCCCGTTCCCAAAATCTGATCTCGATTGCCCGGGGATTTTTTAGAAGAACAAAATCCACATTGATGCTGTCCGGAAAAGCGGACTGGATCAGAGCTCCGTAACAACGGGCAATATCGGCTGGAAAGTCATCCACGAAAGTAACGAAATGTTCATTGCCAATGTTGACGAGATATCCCTCGAATCCGTGCACGGTGATCGATTCTTCCTGCCGAAAGAACGGCACGCCCAGATTCACTTTGATCTCATCGCCGGCTTGATTCAGAACATAACCGGTTTTCAGTCCGGAAGCCGTTTCGATTTGAAATTCGGTCTGATCAGAATGTTGCGCCAGATAAGAAGTTACACAACGCAGCGCCGAACCGCACATTTTGCCTTCGCTGCCATCCGCATTGAATATCCTCATTTTGGCATCGTGCCGTTCACTCTTTTCGATCAGAACGATGCCATCCGCTCCCACACCGAAATGACGGTCGGAAAGCTGACAGGATAACTTGGCGTAATTGATATCGAATGCCGGTCGCTGCCAGAAATCCAGGTAGATGTAATCGTTGCCCTGAGCCTGCATTTTGAAAAAATCGAGCTTCATAAAACTAATAAAATTCCTTATTTTTCCCTAGCAAGGGAGAAAAAGGGGGTTGTAATATCCTTTTCATTTTTTTAGCCTTTCAAAATTTCCCGAAAAATCCCGGAAAAATCGTAACTGCCTTTTTTGCCGATGATCCAGTGAGCAGCTTTCAACGCTCCCAGAGCCAATCCGTTGCGATTACGGGCTGTATGTTTCAATTCGATATTATCGGCATCCGAATCGAATCCGATGAGATGAGTACCGGGAATTTCACCTGCACGAATGCTGGCAAAATGAAATTCTTCGGGTCGAATTTGCCGATCTAACTTTTCATATTGCGATTGCGTTTTTCTTTCGATGTTTTGCAAAACCATGTCCGAGAGAATTTTCGCCGTGCCGGAAGGACTGTCTTTTTTGCGGTGATGATGCATTTCCAAACCGTAAGGATCATAATTTTCGGCAGAATTCATCAGTTGGGTAGCATGAGCCACGATTTCATAGAAAAGATTCATGCCAAAGGAAAAATTCGATCCATACACAAAACCGGTACCGTTTTTGGTGACTAATTCCAATATTTCCGGCAGATGTTCCTGCCAGCCGGTCGTACCGCAGACGATCTGTTTTTTTAGTTCTATCAGACTTCGCAAATTACTCCGAACAGCTTGTGGCGAGCTGAATTCCACACAAACATCGGCATCTTGCAACACCGGATCGGAAAGGTCGTTTCCCAAAAGCGGATCGATGATTGCACAAACCTGAAATCCATTTTCCGGCGCTAATTTTTCGATCAGTTTCCCCATCTGCCCGTATCCGACAATGGCGATTTTTGGCATTTTATTTCTCCGAATAGAGTGTGATAATTTCGCTTACCCACCTGGCGCTGAGTTCCAGATCGCTGCATCTGATCTGCTCTTTCACCGTATGCACATGTTCCATACCGGTACCGCCGACTGCCAGTTTCATGCCGTGTTTGTTGAACATATTCACGTCGCTGCCACCACCACCGATGATTCCTTCGTATGGAATCGCCAGATTTTTTGCGGCTTGTTTTGCCAGGATCACGGCTTCATCATCGTCGGTAAGACGGAAGTTCTGATATTCGTCCTGTACTTCTATTTCCACTTTTGCCTGAACGCCATCGACCTCATATTTGGTCACAGCAGTTTGGAAGGCATCTATCATGCGCTGAACCAGATTTTCCAATTTGGCGGAATTGTGGCTGCGTGCTTCTGCTTCCACCACCACTTCGTTGGGAACGATGTTGGTGGCTTTGCCGCCGGAGATGAGCCCGACATTACAGGTAGTTTCAAAATCGATTCTGCCGCTCGGCATGGCAGCCAGGGCGTCAGCAGCCACTTTGATGGCATTAATGCCTTTTTCGGGAGCAATACCGGCATGAGATTCTTTGCCGTGAACCACGAATTTCATAGTTTTTTGGGAAGGCGCACCAATATAAATTTTGCCGACTTCGTGACCATCCATAGCATAACCGATCTTTCCCTGAAGTAGTGAATAATCCACATTTTTAGCGCCCAGCAATCCGATTTCTTCCGAAATCGTAAACAGCAATTCGAGAGGTGCATAAGGATAATCGCTTTCCTGCAAAGCTTTGATGCCCCAGATGATTTCGGCGATACCGGATTTATCATCGGAACCGAGAATCGTTGAGCCGTCAGAAACGATGATATCGTCTTTAATTTGCGGTTTAATGCCGTTCCCCGGCTTTACCGTATCCATGTGAGCACAAAATATGAGCGGCGTCTTTTCAATTTTTCCCGGAAAAAAGGCGTAAAGATTTCCTACGTTGCCACCGACTTTTTCATGAGCATTATCAAATTTTATTTCTGCGCCCATGGCACGCAAATCGTTACTCAATTTTTCGGCAGTCGCTTTCTCGTTCTTTGATTCGCTGTCGATTTTTATCAAATTCAAAAAATATTCGATTACCGTCTGTTCCATATTCTTCCCTTCATTTTTTTGCTTCTAACTTGTCGGGAGAAGGTTTTCTGTCAACTGGAAAAAATAATAGACAAAATAAAGCGCAATGGCATTTTTGATGCGGTTTCAAAGAAGATAAGTGAATTTGAAATGATTTGGTGGAGGATGGCTTGAAACAGTGGTCGATATATCTGGCGATA
>DAISYT010000230.1:2139-4180 GCA_036825175.1 Candidatus Cloacimonadota bacterium | reverse complement strand
TTTTGGATGGTCGATTCTCCGGCAGGAATGAATGATTTTGGTTTTAAGAATTCAGCCTCGTTTGTACCGCCGGATATTTCGATTTGCAGAAGCCCGGTAATTCCTACAAAGTTCAAGGAAGCTTCCACATTTTCTTTGAGCGGTGTGCCGGATTTTACACTGACAGTCACGATAACGTTGGAAACATCCTCTTTGTCGATATCGATCGCTTCCACTCTGCCGATGGAAATGCCGTAATATTTAACCGCTCCGCCCACCTGCAATCCACTTACCGAGGTATCTTCGTATTTAATGTAATAACTATCCCGTTTTTCCATGATTTTGTTACCGGCGACCATAATCATAAAGAAGATTAAAAGAATCGAAACAGCTACGATGAAAATTCCCAACCTAAACTTCTGAGCATTACTTACCATAGGTTCTCCTTAATTTCTCTACGGAAAATATTTGGGAAATTTCCTGTGTCAAGCAAAAGATGGAAGACTAAACAGGGAATTAATAATATATCTTTTATTTCCAGATAATTAGAAAATAACTTCGATAAAAATTCCCAATTGGAATATCGATACAGTAGATTTGGACTTACGATCATTCTGTAATTCGTAGCTACTGGTAAGACCGCCGCTGATATTGTTATTAAATTCGTAGGAAGCTTCCGGAGTAAGGGTATAATTAATCTTGTTAACGCTTTTTTCCCACTTACCGTCCTGCCCTTTGGTTTTAGTGACGGTATCTTCTGCCGAGAAGGAAAGTTCCGTGTTGAATTCGTTCTTCAGTTTCGTACGTTTGAAGAAGAGAATTTTTAATCCCTTGGGCTGAGCAAACGACCAGCTTAGCGAGCTGTTCAACGATTGAATGGTCGATTGAGTTTCCGCATCATAGGAAGTATAATGATTGATGCTGTTAGTTTGAGAATAATTCACGTTAACAATGGTACTTAAATTCCCTTTCCAGTTACCCGTCCAGCCCAGTAAAGGAGAAAGGCTCAAACGAATCTGTTCCGTATCCGGTTTTTTAAAATTGATCTCGCCGCTTTGACTGGCAGAATACATATAACTGCTGGAAAGGCGTGAACTGGTGAGGAAATTCTCGGCATGCAGTAATTTTTCCAATTCCATCAGTGAAACACTAACGTTGGGGAAAATAGTGGTAATAGCGACTTGATCATTCGAGCTGTAAGTTCTTTTAAATTCTTTGGAATATCCCCAGGTAGTCGTAAGAATGTTCAGGATCGGGAAACTGCTGGAAAGCGTTATTTTGTCGGTATTATTTTTTAAATCGATCTCTTTATCATCGCCGGTTTCATCCAGAATGTGCGGAAGACCGATCTGATAAAGGAATTCCGGTCGTTCGGCACGATCATCATAAGTGGTTTTATAATAATTGGTGTAAGTAACTCTTACATTATCCAATCTGGCAATATAGGCGATAAACCGTGATAAGATATTAGCTTGGGGTTCTTTTGGTTTGGCAGCTTCTTCGCCTTCTTTGCCCTTTGGCTTTTTTCCATCGGGAGGTATTCCTGGGTTAGTACCATCTCCTCCCGGCTGGAATTCTCCTCTCTCTTCTTCTTTTCCGGGTTCGCCGCCGAACTCTCCGAACTGACTGAGCTCACCCAGATCTTCTTCGGGGATCGAAGATATACTACCGGGTTCACCACTTTTTTCATCCGGGGTTGAGAAAGCTTGGTCTTTCTCCTTGCTTAAGGCTTCCTTTTCCTCTTTTTCCAGCCCTTCTCCGGTAGGTTCTGCTTCCGGAATTTTGTCTTCATCGCGAGTTGCAGGTCGCAGTTTTTCATCCACCCAGACAGCCAGACTCTGCAGGAGATCACGGTTTTTCAAAGTCAGGTTACCGGAAATATTACGGATAACATTACCTTCATAATACAAAGTGTCTATCGTACCGGAACGTACGTGATCCTCGTCATAAGTTACATCGACGCCGGCATCGAAAGCAAAGATTTTGTCGAGATATTGAGGATTATAATCCAGACTCATGGTCTGAGTTCTGGTTGTTTCCGTTCCCACATTTACATCATATA
>DAISYT010000230.1:0-2039 GCA_036825175.1 Candidatus Cloacimonadota bacterium | reverse complement strand
GTTATCGTACTATCGGCAGAAGTGGAAGATGAAGTTTTCGCATCCTGCACATAACCGGAAAGCGTAGTATTTTTGATGGTATATGCCAATATTTTACTGGCAGGTGTTTTATTTTGACTAAAAGAAACTTCGGCACGCTTCGTAAGAGATTTATTTTTCTCGCGTTCTTGATCTTCATCGGAAAGGTCTTCCCGCAGAATATCGGAAGTGCCGTTAGATTTGAAACGCGGAATACCGAGTGTCTGAGATCTGCGCAGCCTTACCGGCAAACTGATCCCCCATTCGGCAGGCAGAAATTTATTCAGTTCATAATTGTTCGTTACATTCATTTCCAAAGTTCGAACGTAAGAAGGTGTTTTTACTCTGGTAGCATTAGCCAGAAAGTTATCCGTTCTCCATAAAAGATCGAGGGTCAGATCGGAGAAATCGGCAAAATCCACAGTGAGGGAAGAACGGGCAGCAAATCCCACTTTTTCGTATGGGTCTGCCACACGAATATCGTCGATATAAAGTCTTCCGGAAAATCGGTCGTTCGCTTTCAAGCCAACCGTAAGAATTCTTGTATTGGTAAGAGTAGGCGCTCCTACCAGGCTGAAAGTCATGTTATCGAGCTGGAGAATACTGTCTTCATCTGCCAGATTTTTTAGTTGGGTCAGATCGGAAAAGACGATTTCGATTTCTTCCCAATTACTTCTTTCCATTTCGGTTTTGTATTCGGCAGCAGTTATGGGATATTCGATCTGATAATAATTATATTCGTTAGCGCCCATCCTGATGATCAGTGTGTCGGCATCGCTGCTTCTTTCTTCGCCTTCTTCCTGTTCCAGATAAGCCCACAAGCGCAATTTGGCGTAAGTAATCAGATTAACGCTTTCCGTGTATTCCTGGGTCGCCAGCCCGTAATGTCCCGCGTCCAGATTTTGGTAGTCGATGATTAAAGATTGTTCCAAAGTGTCTTCGCCATCTTTTTTTATCATCGTGTAGGGAGCGGGTTTGTAGTGCTGATCTTTCTGATTGTCGACGATGCCGACAAGCATGGTTTCATTTTCATCCGAAACAGTATTGCCCTCTTCGTCGAAAATACCATCTTCCACCCATTTATTTCCCACTAAATCCAAGGAAACCAGCTTCACGCGGGTGCTGTCTTCCACTTCGAACCAGACTCTGGCATAACTGATCTTATCCAAATCGGGTGTTTTTCCGACAGTATTGGAAATTATATCGTAGTTATTCGCCTCGCTGATGGGAATGCGATAAAGCCGCCAGCCATTATACTGACTTTCCAAATACTCGTTGCCCTCGAATCCCACTCCTGCGTTTATCACAGCCGAATATTCGAAATAATATTCTGTAGTATTCAATACGCCATCTTCGTTCAGGTCTTCGCTATCCAGCGAGCCATTACCTTCCGTTCCGTTGATATGGGGAAATTCTTCTTCATTAAACACAGTAATTGCTTCATTATCATAATTATCGTCCGGATCGTCTCCCGCCTCGCCATCCGCAATGCCATCCAATCCGACATCTTCACCGTAATCAAGTAATCCGTCAGGTGTTACAATACCGTCTTCTTTATCGGGCTCATTGCTTTCTCCCGGTTTATAAAAATCCTCGCTGACCACGCCGAGATCGATATGCATAGTTACGGGTTTGGGAAGATAATTATTGGTTAGAGTATCTACTTTCACCAGGAATTCGATGTATTTCTTCTCCGAGAAATCCATTTCGTTTCCCACGTATTTCATCACTCCTGCCCAGTATTTGTTATTTACTCCCGGCATGCCCAATCCGACCGGTTTTATTTTACAAGCCAGCACCGAAATTTCATCCTTTTCTTCATCTTCGGAAAGTGTGGAGGGATCGTACACTTCTTTCATGTAAATACCATTCGGATTATAAAAATTCAGATGTGCTTTTCCAAAATTTATCTGCTGCCCGCTGTATTTATCGGTGGGCACACTGGCAGGATCCCAGGTGGGACGGCTTACACCCAGAGGATATGTATCAAGGATCGATTCCATATAATCGATATAAGCTTC
>DAISYT010000229.1:0-4193 GCA_036825175.1 Candidatus Cloacimonadota bacterium | reverse complement strand
TGTATAGAAAATAAAAAGTTAAGTAAAAATTAAGATGGTTCGTGATACAGAACCACAAATAATTAGAGGAGAACAAGATGAAAAAAATCGCAACTTTAGTGCTCATATTTTTTGCCTTATTGGGACAAATATTTGCACAATCAAAAGATACGGAACAAACAAAGCGGGATCTCCAAATGAAAGAGAATCCCTATTTAACTTTTAAACTGAGTGACGACGTTACAAGAGAAAATGTAACCTACAAGAACAGGTATGGCATTACGTTGGCTGCACACATGTATCTTCCAAAAGATATCGACAAAACAAAGAAGTATCCTGCTCTTGTTATAGGTCCTCCTTATGGTGGAGTAAAAGAGCAAGGACCGGGAGTTTATGCTAATGAATTGGCACAAAGAGGATTTGTTGCTTTAGCTTTCGATCCATCCTTTAACGGAGAAAGCGGCGGTGAACCAAGAGATGTTGCTTCTCCGGATTTTTTCGTGGAAGATTTCAGCGCAGGAGTCGATTTTTTAGGTTCTCTGCCTTATGTTGACAGAGAAAAAATCGGTGTTATCGGAATTTGTGGAAGCGGTGGATTTGCCCTCACGGCAGCACAGGTCGATCATCGCATTAAAGCTGTTGCAACGGCAAGTATGTACGATATAAGCAGTATGCATCGCGATGGTTTTGGTTATTCACTTACCGATGAACAGCGTAATAAGATACTGGGTCAGCTTTCACTTCAGCGTTGGGAAGATTTTGAAAATGGAAAGCCGGCAATGCCCAAAGGTGGCTGGCCGCTTGATAAACCTGCCGAAACTTTACCCGAAGGCTTGCTGCCCGTAATGACAGAATTCTTTGAGTATTACGGAATGGAAAGGGGTTGGCATCCTAACACCCTCGATAATTTCACCTTAACAAGCGTTATGTCATTCATGAATTTTCCCCTGATGAGCTACGTCGATACAATTTCACCCAGACCGATTCTGTTAATTATGGGAGAAAACGCCCATTCCCGCTACTATACGGAAGAAATCTACAAAGAAGCCAAAGAACCGAAAGAACTTGTTATTGTTCCCGGTGCACGACATATTGATTTGTATGACAGAACCGACATGATTCCGTTTGATAAGATAGATGAATTCTTCCATACAAATCTGAAATAAACG
This sequence comes from Candidatus Cloacimonadota bacterium, assembly GCA_036825175.1. Taxonomy (GTDB): domain Bacteria; phylum Cloacimonadota; class Cloacimonadia; order Cloacimonadales; family TCS61; genus B137-G9. Next base: position 3,045 of record DAISYT010000229.1, on the reverse strand, counting down.
AAGGAGATAGAAAGTGAGAAACAAAATTTTATGGATTGTCAGTGTTATAATGATTGTAACACTACTCATTTCATGTAATAAAAATAAAGGAGATATAGAAATGAAAAATGAAACAATTTTCCCCAAAGGGCAAAAAGCAGGAAATCAAATTTTCAGCAATACCGTTTGGGTGCAAATGTTGGAAACCGATGCCGACAAAGTGTATGACACACAAGTATATAATGTAACGTTCGAACCCGGAGGCAGAACACATTGGCATTCCCATCCCGGCGGACAAATATTGTTGATAACAAGCGGAACAGGCTATTATCAGGAAAAAGGGAAACCGGCGCAACTTCTAAAACCGGGCGACACAGTTTCGATCCCGCCAAATGTAAATCATTGGCATGGAGCAGCGCCAAATAGTGAATTCGTACATCTCGGAATGAGCACTCAAGTCCATTTGGGACCAGCCGAGTGGTTTGGTCCAGTAACCGACGAAGAATATCAGAAAGCAACAACCGAATAAAAAATGGAGTTAAAAATGAATATAGACTTTACCTATCAAAATCCTACAACCATCTATTTTGGAAAAGAATCTTTAAATAATCTTAAAACAGAATTAGCTAATTACGGAAAAACCGTGATGTTAGCTTACGGCAAAGGTTCCATCAAAAAAATCGGTCTTTACGACCGGATAGTTTCAATTCTTAAAGAAAGCGGGAAAAGCATCGTCGAATTAACCGGAATTATGCCAAATCCCACTTATAAGAAAGTAGCCGAAGGCGCAAAACTTGTCAGAGATAATAATGTCGATCTGATCCTGGCAGTTGGCGGCGGATCGGTTATAGATTGTGCGAAAGGGATTTCGGTTTCGGCATTTTGCGAAGACGATCCCTGGACGAAATATTGGCTCCGCTTCAAGCCGGTCGATAATGAAATCGTCCCGGTTGCATCGGTTCTTACGTTAGCCGGAACAGGTTCGGAAATGAATGGCGGTTCCGTAATCACCAATGATGCAATGAAATTGAAAATGGGGCGCGTATTTCCGGCGGAGGTCAATCCGAAGTTTTCCATATTGAATCCTGAATTAACCCTTTCTCTGCCGAAATATCAAATGGTTAGCGGCGTTTTCGATATGATGTCTCATTTGATGGAAGTGTATTTTTCCGGTGAAGATGACGTGACTTCGGATTATCTTGTCGAAGGTCTCCTGCGTTCAATCATTCACAGCACAAAAATTGCCGTAAAAGACCCTGAAAATTATGAAGCACGAAGCAATCTTATGTGGAGCGCCACACTCGCCATGAATCCGCTCATGGGCTTGAGCAAACCTTCCGACTGGCAGGTTCACATGATCGAGCATCAATTGGGAGCTTACACGGATTGTGCTCACGGCATGGGATTGGCTGCAATTTCTCTTCCATATTACCGTGCCATCTACAAATATGGACTCGACAGGTTTGTGCGTTTTGCCACACAAGTTTGGGGTATTTCGGAAGAGGGCAAAACCAAAGATGAGCTTGCACTTGCCGGCATCGATGCACTGGAAAATTTTGCCAAAGAATCAGGTATCGTTACTAATTTGAAAGAACTTGGTGCAACTGAAAAGATGTTGCCGTTAATTGCGAATTCCACTGTCATCTTAGGTGCGTATAAAAAGCTGACGACAGAAGAAATTCTGACAATCTTACAAACTGCATATCATGTAGAATAATGGAATAGTCCGAATATAGAAACATAGAGCTTTATGCTAGGATGGTAGCACCGGCATAAAGCTCTTTATTATAACTTCTTCTTGCTTTTCTTATGTCTCTTCTTTTCGGGTATATGATGATGAGAAGGTCAGCAGTATGAGCAAATCATTTGACATCAAATTCCATTTTATCTTCTTTCGGAACGGACTCTAAATAAAAGAAGAAGGAGCCGAAGATGAAGATTGTTGATATTTCCGAAAAATATTTTCCCACTTTTGCCTGTTGCTTTGAAGAGTGGTCGGAAGAAATGGTAAAAGCTCAAGTTCACAGAAAAGCCTGGTTCGATCACGTGAAAAAGCACGGCATGAATGCCAAACTGGCAATTGATACCGACGGAGCTGTTGCCGGCATGATCCAGTATTTACCGGCGGAATACTCGTTTGTGGAAGGTGAAGGATTTTATGTGATTGCCTGCATCTGGGTTTATGGTTACCAGGATAAAGGTATCGGGGATCGTCAGAAAAAGAGTATGGGAAAAGCTTTGTTGGAAGCTGCGGAAGCAGACATGAAACAGAAAGGAGCCAAAGGCATTGCTGCCTGGGGACTTGCACTGCCCTTTTGGATGCCCTCGGCATTTTTCAAACATTTTGGCTATACCGTTGCCGACAGCATCGGCGTTCAGGAACTGGTCTGGAAACCGCTGGCAGATGAAGTTCAACCACCCAAATGGCTCCATACGAAAAAGAAACCGGAGAAAGTTCCGGGTAAAGTTACCATCACTGCTTTTATGAATGGCTGGTGCACATCCTTTATTACTGCTTTCAACAACTTCCAAAAAGCTGCTATCGAATTCGGCGATGAAGTGGAATTCAAAATCATCCGAACTTTGGAACCGGAAATCATCGCAGAATATGGTATTACAGATGCAATTTATATCGATGATGAAGAAATAAACCTGGGACCGCCACCCAGTTATGAAGATACGGTGAAGATGATACGGGAGAGGATAGAAAAATTGTAGCTCAGGGATGGGCACGGATAGAAGAATCTATCAAAGAAGTTTAAAGATGAAAAACCAAGAAGAAGTTTTAAAAATACAAACTTTTAATTTGACATAGAAAGGATGGTTTTCAATTTATCTCTTATGAAAATAGTTGGGAAAGGAATATTAGAAGACCTAAAAAAGGATTACACTGAAACACGTGATCAAATCGATTCTTTTCTAATGGAATTGAAAAGTGCAACGTGGTCAAATCCTCACGAAGTTAAGGACAGATACCCTACGGCAGATAATCTGGGAGGTAAATGTTATGTCTTCAATATTAAGGGCAATCATTACCGGGTAGATTATCTGCCGTAGGGTATCTGT
>DAISYT010000228.1:0-4216 GCA_036825175.1 Candidatus Cloacimonadota bacterium | reverse complement strand
AAATTACCCTGGTTCACGATAATGCACTTTACGGCAGTGTGGGACCGATCAGCGGCTGGCGCTCGGCTTTGCTGGTGAATCGTAATTTCTCCACGAAAGACAGCTATTCGGCAATTTATGGTGACATCCGAACCTACGATTTCTTTGCCAAACGCTATGCTCTGGCGTTGAGATTAGCCGGTGGTTCCATCGTGGGGAATACCAGCGAGCGCTTTGAAATGGATTATTTAACGGGCGTACGGGGCTTCCAGTATGATGAGGATGAGGATTTGCTGGGTAAAAATAAGGTTTTAACCAGTGTCGAATTGCGTTTTCCCTTTATCGATAATCTGAATTTTGCTTTTCCGCTGCCGGTTTTCTTTTCACAAATCCGCGGCAGTGCTTTTCTGGATATGGGAAGTATTTGGAACGATAAATTACAACTGACGGAAAATGGAAAATTCAAGGATTTGATGACAGGAATCGGTTTTGGACCGCGGTTCAATATGGGCTATTTCGTTTTGAAATTCGATATTGCCTGGCAGACCGATCTGGAAAGCTTCAGCAAGCCTTCTTATTATTTCTCGCTCACTCCGGATTTCTAAAATATCGCACGCAGATTCTCCTGGAAGGAAACAGAAGCATTTTCACTCATGTGACAATGAGATTCATGAATTTTGTTTCTGGCGTCAGTCGATGATTCGATATTTTACCTTCACTTCCACATTATTTTTCACCATTGCCCAAACGGGACAATACTTCTCTTCGCTCAACTTGATAGCCTGCAGTAGATCGTTTTCACGAATATCCGGTGATTCGATCACAAAATCGAATAAAATCTCACTGAAAGAAGTGGGATGTTCTTCCCGCCTGATACCGGAAACATTCAGTTCATATTTTATTATCGTTTTTTTCATGCTGCGCAAGATGGGCAGAACTGTTCCGCTGAAACAAGTCCCAAAACTTATTAGGAAAATCTCCAAAGGTTTGTAACCTTCGTTTTTTCCCAAAGGTGGATAATAGTCGGTGATGATTTCGGGATTTGTGCCCGATTGACAGGAAAATTTTATCCCGTTATTGATCAGGGCTATTTTTGCTTGTAATTTCTCCATTTGAATACTCCTTACTTATTCTCATTTTTAGGTTTTTGTATAATTACGTAAGTCATTGCTATACTTTTTATGAAGAGATTCTCCAGAAGCAATCCGGATTCATAACTAATTAATCTCCAATAGATTGCTTCGATTGTAACAGCATCCGGCAATTGTCGGATACAACGACCACAACGGTTAACTCTTTTCATAAAACACGCTATTAGGCAGAACTCATATTCACATTTGAATTCTTCCGATTGAATCGATGATCGATCACCAGAAAACAAATTTACCACCTTTTGCGAATTGAGGTATATTTTTTCTCCAATTTTTGATTCGATAAATTCCAAACCGATATGTTTTTATTTGTTGAAATTGAAAGAAAACAAAAACCTATCTCATTTGGTTTTGCGTTTGCTGCACAAGCCGCGAATAAATGGTACGCCCGGAAGGATAGTTCAGCAGGAAGAGTTTCATCGACATCGTTTGCTGCGCAAGCCGAGTCGTAACGAACCTTTCGAGCCAGGAGAGAGGGCTCGAATCACATTATCTCGGAAAATAAAAATTGTCTTTATTAATTAAGTTCTTTGCTTATAAATAAATGGCACGCCCGGAAGGATTTGAACCCTCAACCCTCTGATCCGAAGTCAGATGCTCTATCCAATTGCGCTACGGGCGCACAATGTGCAAAATTATTTTGACTTTATTTTGTGTCCAACATTTTTTGTAAACAGTTTAAAATACATTAAGAGGAGAAACGATGAAACGCTTAACTCTAATATTATTAATAAGTTGTGCGTGGCTGAGCAGCTTTGCTCAAAACGAAGAGACCGTCATGAAAAAATTCCAAATGTATCAGGAAAACCCTGCCAAAGAGAATTTGCTTTCGCTGATCGATCTGGCATCAGATTCCAAGGATGATACGATTTTGTCTGCCATTATTTTGGGTAACGTTTATTTGAATGAGCTGGAAAAGCAGCTCGGTATCCTGCATGATCAACAAGATTCACTTTCTTACGGAAACATCTTCGGCTATGCCAATCTGCTGCTGGCTGCCCACAGATATGATGAGAGTATCGAACTGTATGACCGATTGAATACAGCTGCTCCCGACTGGTCTTGTCCCTGGCGGCACAAAGGTGAAGCTCTTTACAAAACCGGACGTTTTGCGGAAGCGGAAACCTCCACGTTGAAAGCCATCGAAACGCGGGAAGACCATTTCGATGCTTATCTGCAATTAGCCCGTATTCAAAGAGAATTGGGCAAATATGAGGAAGCGTTACAGACGCTGGAAGCCGGCTTGAAATATACCGCCACCGATGCCGAGGGCGAAGTTACGGATGAAGACTTTCTAAAATTAAAAGAAGAAATTATAAAATTATCGGGAAAATAAAACACTCGATCGGTTCGTTTCATTTGGAAAGTAAGTTGCAAAATTAGCCGGAAAGGGAGTAATTATGAAGAAAATATTATTCGTTTTGATCGTTTTTGGTTTTGCTTTATTGAGTGCGGAATCGTTCGTCGTTCGTCTGGAAAACCCGCAGCGTGCACAGGTTATAGATTTTATCAGGGATGGCTACGATGTGGCAGCTTATAAACCCGACGCATATCTCGATCTGGTCGTCGATCAGTCTCGATATGAAAACTTGCTCGCTTTGGGGCATGAATTGCAAATCACTCAAACTGAGAAGCAACTGCGTTCCAACCTGGGAAAGGATGAAGATTTGGACGGCTATCGGTATTATGATGAAATGCTTGCCGATCTGCAATTATTTGAAGCACTTTATCCTTCCATTTGTCATCTTTACGATATTGGCGATTCTCGCGGAAAGGAATATTCCACTGCCGGAAATGCTGCTTATGATCAGTACGATCACGAGATTTGGGCGATGAAAGTTTCCGATAATGTGAATGAAGAAGAGGATGAACCCGGCATTTATTACATGGGTGAACATCATGCCAGAGAGCCGATCAGCCTGGAAATGTCTATGACCATTCTGGAATATCTGCTTACAAATTACGGAGTCGATCCGGCTGTAACGGATTACGTCGATCATACTCAAATCTGGTTTATTCCTCTGGTGAATCCCAACGGACATAAAGTTGTGGTGGACGAAATGAATGTCTGGTGGCGTAAGAATATTTGTGATAACAATGTTAACGGCAATCTCGATACGGGGAATAATGGTGTGGACGGCGTCGATCCCAATCGTAATTATGGCTGGGAATGGGGTGGCGCTTCCAATAATTGGTCCAGTGAAACTTTCCAGGGTACGGAAGCTTTTTCCGAACCGGAAACGCAAGCTGTGCGTGATTTGCTTTCTGAACATCATTTCATTGCCGGGATCAGTTATCATACTTATGGCGAAGAAATCCTTTATCCTTATGGATATGCGGAAGGAATCGCCGCACCGGATGATCTGGCTCTGGCTGATCTGGCAGAAGCCATGGCTTCATCCATTCCGGGATTGAATGGCGGATATTATACCCCCGAACCCAGTTGGGTGTTGTATCCCACCACCGGTGGCACAGATGATTATGCTTATGGCGAATACGGCATTTTTGCTTACACGATAGAAATGGCGACTTCCTTTATTCCGTCTGCTGCTCAGGTTCCGGTGATCTGTAATGACAATCTGACGGCTGCTTTGCTTTTATTGGATCGGATTAATCATGCCTCCCTGCAGGGACACATTACCGATTTTGCTACGGGTGAACCACTGGAAGCGGAAATTTTTATCGAAGGCATCGATGATAATGGAGAATTTCGTAATCCTTATATGAGCAACGGAGAATACGGTGCTTATTATCGATTACTTACCGAAGGCGTTTACAATGTTACCTTCTCTGCTTACGGTTATGAGGATGTAACCGTCGAGAATGTGGTGATCAGCGACGATGCATCTACCATTCTGGATGTAGCCATGACCCCGGCAAATCCGGATGTAACGGTGAGTGGAACGATTACCGATGCGGTAACAGGATTGCCGTTAGCCGGAGCGATAGTGGAATTACCGGACTACAATTTAATTGCCGTTGCCGATGACAACGGAGATTACGAAATTTCCGATCTGTATGCTTTTACTTATGAATTTGTAGCGCATATCAGCGATTATGCCAGCAGCATTCTACAGGCAAGTGTA
>DAISYT010000227.1:0-4227 GCA_036825175.1 Candidatus Cloacimonadota bacterium | reverse complement strand
ACAACCAGGTAATTATCAGGTGCAGCTCAGTCCGTGTTTCAATCTGAACAAATTGCTGGCAGAAAAACGGCAAATCGGTCCGATTCAAAACTGGTATCTCGCTGCTTCGTATAAAGGAAAGGCGGATTTTCAGTTGTCGGGAGAATACTATTTTATCGGTTTGGGAACGGATATCGATATTCCGCTGATCGACCGTTTTTCCTTCAATATTTATAAAATGTACGAGCATCTCAATCAACAGAAAAATACTGAATGGCAAGATGCTTTCAAAGATTCCGGCTGGCTGGCGGAAATGTATTGGGTAACAAAGTTAAAGCAGATTTCTACCAATTTCAGCTTGTCTTATATTGGTGAGATGACCTGCGGTTTTGCCAATAAATGGGCGGAAGATAATTATTGGGGAGTGGATGAGAATGGGGAAGACCTCCTGGCAGGAACGCCTTCTACATGGCAAATGACCAACGATTTTTTCTGGAATTCCGGTAAATGGTCGCTCTCTACCGGTGTTCAATTCAATTATCATGCCGACTATCGAGATTCCCAAGAGCATGATGCGATAACGATGTATTTTGGATTGCAGCGAAAATTCTAAAAAAGAGGTATAAAAATGTTAAAAAAATCGATTTTTCTATTCTGCATAATTTTGTTTTTCATGAGTGTATGCGGTTGTACAAAGAAAAGTGACCTCAAAGTGGCGATGCTTACGGATTTTGGAAAAATACAGGATCGGTCTTTCAACCAAATTATCTGGGAAGGCTTGCAACGTGCCAGTATGGAATTTGAGATCGAAGCGAATTATCTGGAATCTCATTCGGAAAGCGATTATCTTCCAAACCTGGAAAAACTTAGTGAGGAAGGAAACAATCTGATTTTGGGTAACGGTTTTAAAATGGATAAACCTCTGCTCGAAGCAGCTACAAAGAACCCCAAACAAAAATATGCCGGAGTGGATTGCTACTTTGAAAATCCTGCTGCTAACCTGGTGGGAGTGACTTTCAAGGATCAGGAATCTGCTTATCTGGTGGGTTATATCGCTGGTAAAATGACAAAAACAAATCAGGTCGGTTTTATCGGTGGGATGGACACTCCGGTCATTCACAAATTCTTATATGGATATCTGGCGGGAGTAAAAAAAGCCAATCCGAATGCGGAAGTGAACAGGCAATATTTAGGTTCATTCACGGATATTGACCAAGCCAGAGAAATGGCAAAACAGATGTATGAAAATAATGTCGATATTATTTTTCAGGCAGCCGGCGGAGCGGGAGACGGTATAATCGAAGCTGCCGTAATTGCCGGTAAATATGTAATCGGAGTGGATAAAGATCAGAGTTGTCTGGCACCGAATAATGTGTTGACCAGCGCCATGAAAAGAATGGACAACGCCGCTTATAATCTGGTGAAAGCGTTAATTGCCGGCAAATTTCCGGGCGGAACAAACGTCGTTTACGGTTTGCAAGAAAACGGTGTCGGGATAGCTGCGTCGTCTTCTAATCTGGTTCCGGCTGAGATTTTGAACGAAGTAAAAGAGCTGAAGGATCAGATTATTTCCGGTGCGATTGTTCCGCCCACCAATTCTGAAGAATGGGGGAAACTTCATTCATAAACAATTCCAACCATACGGCGGGGATTTTTTTTCTAAAATAATTTTTTATGAGGATTTACCTCGATGCTCAGGCTTGAGGTAAATTCTCAATTCAGCCACTTCACCTCAATAACCACACATTACACTTGCGAATATTCCAATTGAATCCCGTTAGGATTCTGCACGATTTCATCAGGGACACTGTTCAATCTATCCATCACATTTTCAGTCTTTAGCAAAACCAAATCCGGAGACAGTACACATTTATTTGAATTTCATTTTCGTTATGAAAATTGGCGATGATATAAAGTTTATAGCCCTGAAAGGGCATTATGTGAATATCCGCACGTACAACGTGCGGTTTTACCTGGCTCTATCGTTCACAATCCTGAAGGGATTGGACAAATGTTGCGTCAGTTCAATCCATTCAGGGTTGTTTTGTGTGATTTAATCCAATTGAATCCCGTTAGGATTCTGCACGATCTGATCAGGCATTCCCTTCCCAACCAAAAAAGTATTTGACACGAATGGAACAGATAACTTAGTTCTCCCGTAGATGATAGGTTAGAAAAGTTAAGTAGCTTACATGATGAACGAGAAATGATTTGTCTGAATAGAAAGGGGGGGATTTCTAATGAAGCGCATTTTTTTGTTTATTTGTTTTTTATTTGTATTTTCTCAACTTTGCAGTCAATTTTTAGAAGTCTATCCGGATTCACTTTTTATTAACATCGATCCGGAGGAAATGGACTGGTTTATGGTGATGATTGGGAATCTTACCGCAAATACGATTGAGATGACTTTCGATGTAAATTATCTGAGCGACCGAATGGACAGACTACCGACAAATTATACCGATGACAACTGGATCGGGATCGATCCGAACTGTGTTATACAAATACCCGGTTATTCGTTGGTATCCTGTTGCATTCCAGTCTATTCTCATGGCTTTGCCGGTATTACCAAAACCGCCGAATTGGTTATTATTCCAAGTATGGGAGATAACTCTGTTATTCCTGTCACGATGGAAGTGAATCCTCTGCCCGGATGTAATCCGCCGCAAGATCTTTTCGTCGATCAATTCGGTTACGCTTCCTGGAATCCGCCGATTGCATCCACAAGCAGGGATTTAATGGGATATAACATTTATCTGGATGGCTGCCTGATCTGTTGCATTGGCGATTGCTACTTCCAGTTTGAATATCTGATCCCGGAACAAACCTACACGGTGGGCATTTCGGCTGTTTATGATGAAGGTGAATCAGACCTTGTTTATTTTACTTTTATATATAATCCGACCTTAAATTCGGTGCAAAATCTGTTCATAACGGAAATGGGTTATGCTACCTGGAATGCTCCGACCGGTACGGAGGGAAGCCGGGAATTTCTGGGTTATAATGTTTATTTGAATGAAGACTTTCTCACTTTTACCACCGATGAATTCTATGATTATGAGCAAAACGGATTAAATCCCGGTTCACTTTATGTGGGTGGAATTACAGCAATTTATGATGAAGGCGAATCCACCACGGAATGGCAGCCTTTTACCTATTTGCCGGAACCGTTTTACCCGCCTGAAAACATCATTTATAACGAATTAACCGGATATGTAACCTGGGATGCTCCGACCAGTAGTTATAATATCGAAGGTTTTTTGATTTATCTGGATAACCTGACTAACCCGATCGGAACGACAACCAATACATGTTGGGAAGTAACGGATTTGATTGCCGGTCAGACTTATGTATTTGGTTTGCAGACGGTATATGACGTGGGAGAATCGGATATCATCACAATTACATTCTGCCCTGTGAATACTGATAACCGCCTTCTGGCTCAAACTTATCATTTATCCAATTATCCGAATCCCTTCAATCCCAGCACGACGATTAGTTTAGATTTAACCACTCAGGACGCTAAGAACGCAAAAATAGAAATCTATAACATCAAAGGACAAAAAATCAAAACTTTGGAGTGCTGCAATTCTTTTGCAGCCGCGTCAAAGGAATTGTCGTACTCCCAAACTGCAGTCTGGAACGGAAACGATGAGCAGGGTCAACCGGTTGCCAGCGGCGTTTATTATTATCGACTAAATATAAACGGAAAGACAGTGGATACAAAGAGTTGTTTGTTGTTGAAATGAGTCATACAAGGAAGATAAAAGATTAGCACAAACAACAATCATATAAGATGAATAGCATAACGACCTGGCAGGTCGTTCTACATCAAAAGCATTAACGACCTGGCAGGTCGTTTTACATCAAAGCATTAACGACCTGGCAGGTCGTTTGGGTGATTCGTAAATCACCTCTATTTCATCAATAAACACTTCTTCGTTTTCTCGATTTTTCCGGTTTTCAGTTTGTAGAAATATATACCGGATGAAACCGGTTTGTTGTTATCATCTGTTCCATCCCAAACGACCGAGACTTTGCGACTGGGAGAGGAAGAGACGGGGAGAGTTCTTATTTTCTGACCTTTGATGTTGTAAATCTCGATTTGTGCAAATTCGTGTAAATTCGTGGTTTCAAATTGAATCGTTGTGGATGGATTAAACGGATTGGGATAATTCGTGAGGTGAGAAACGGCAGGTGACTCCGGCGTAATTTCTTCTTCCTGAATTGCTGTGCCATTCCACTCGA
>DAISYT010000226.1:0-4237 GCA_036825175.1 Candidatus Cloacimonadota bacterium | reverse complement strand
GAATTCATTCACGTTGTTCTCATAAAGAACATCTTCATCTCACTTTCTCACCTCTCATTGCAGTTTTCTTCCTGTCCCGCACCGATGGCGCTCCGGTTTACCGGATATTTCTGTTCCAGGCGCAAACACAGCTGGCTACATTATTTCGCCTCGCTGAGGTTTTCCTTTTTTGCACCCTGTAAAAAACTGTCATTCTGAGGAATTCATTCACGTTGTTCTCATAAAGAACATCTTCATCTCACTTTCTCACCTCTGTTTGCAGTTTTCTTCCTGTCCCGCGCCGATGGCGCTCCGGTTTACCGGGCATTTCTTTTCCAGGCGCTCCCGCACCTGGCTACAATATCTCGCCTCGCTGAGGCTTTCCACTTTTGCTCCCTGTTAAGAATACTGTCATTCTGAGGTAATCTTAAAGAGGTTGCTCTCACGAAGAATCTCTTTCTCTCATCTCTCATCTTCTCATCTTCTCCCCCTCTCAAAGTCTCATTGCTCATCTCTGCTTTCCGCCACCGAGATTCACTGAAAGAAAACCAAATTCTTTTCCTTATTTGCTCCCCTGTAAAGAAAGCTGTCATTTATCACTTCTTCCCCATATAATCAAATCCCCGATAAATATCGTTTCCGCGCACGTCGTTAGCCACGATGCAGGGAAAATTTTCCACTACCAGTCGGCGAATGGCTTCCGGTCCCAAATCTTCATAGGCAATTACCTGGGCAGATTTGATCGATTGCGAGATCAACGCTGCTGCTCCGCCGATGGCGGCAAAATAGACAGCTTTATATTTCTGCATCGCTTCGATCACCGCTTTGCTGCGCGCTCCCTTTCCGATCATGCCTTTCAAACCGGCAGCCAGTAAAGCCGGAGCGTAAGGATCCATCCGGTAGCTGGTGGTCGGTCCGGCAGAACCGATAACTTTACCGGGTGGAGTGGGAGCCGGTCCCACATAAAAAATAACCTGTCCCTTCAAATCGAAAGGCAGTGGCTTTTCCTGCTCTATCAATTCCACCAATCTCTGATGTGCCGCGTCACGAGCCGTATAAATCGTGCCACTGAGATATACTTTATCGCCGATTTGCAGCTTTTCCAAATCTTCATCACGCAGAGGAGTAGTTAAATGTATTTCAGGCATCTCTTCACCATTTTCAAAGGATCACACTTTTATGCCGGGCAGCATGACATTGCAGATTTACCGCCACCGGCAAAGAAGCGATATGACAGGGAGCAGATAAAATATGAACCGCCAGCGCGGTCGTGTTGCCGCCAAATCCCTGCGGACCGATGCCCAAATTATTGATTTGTTGTAATAAATCCCGTTCCAATTCTGCCAGTTGCGGATCGGGATTATCTTCCGATAAAGAACGGAGAAGCGATTTTTTGGAAAGAAGCGTACACTCTTCAAAATTACCGCCGATGCCCACACCCACAATGATCGGCGGGCAGGGATTAGCTCCGGCACGTCTCACCACATCGACCACAAAATCTTTTACTCCTGCCAAGCCGTCAGCCGGTTTCAGCATTTTTACAGCACTCATATTTTCGGCTCCGCCGCCTTTGGGTGCGAAAGTAATTTTTATATTTTCTCCCGGCACGATCGTGGTATGAATGACAGCCGGCGTGTTGTCGTTAGTATTATTCCTGCCGAAAAGGGGATTTTCCACGATGGATTTACGTAAGTATCCGGCTTCATAACCCTGACGGACACCTTCATCGATGGCTTCTGTAAAATTACCGCCGGTAAGCTGGACATCCTGCCCCAATTCCACAAAAAAAACCGCCGTGCCGGTATCCTGGCAGATCGGCATTCTATCGCGTGCTGCCAATTTGTAATTTTCCAGCAGAATTCCCAATACTTCTTTGCCCGTAGGTGAATTTTCTTTTGCCCGGAATTCTCTGATTTTTGCGATAACATCCTTTCCCAGGGAGCAATTAGCTTCCATACAAAGCTGCTTCACGATGGGAATAAGATCAGTTACGTTTATCGTTCGCATCTTTCCCTGTCACATTTTATTATTTTTTGGCAATGGACGAAACGAACTAAACTTACAAATTTTATGTTCGTTTGAGTTGCTGCTTTTTCATCCATTTAGTCCCTTCATTCTTGGGGAATTCACCCATTCTTACAGCAAAAAAGCACAGCCGATGAACTGACTGTGCTTTCCATATTTTTCCAATTACTATTCTTCAAATTAATGTCGGGATCAGTGCTTTTCTTCACAAAGTTCCAGCAAAACTCCGTGCGTGGATTTGGGATGCAGGAAAGCGATCTGGGCATTATGCGCTCCCGGACGAGGAGTCTGATCGATCAGTCGGACGCCTTTTGCTTCGGTTTCTTTCAGTTTTTCAGGAAGATTTTCGGTAGCCAGTGCCAGATGATGAATGCCTTCGCCTTTCTTCTCGATGAATTTGGCGACCGGGCTGTCTTCCGAAGTCGGTTCCAGCAATTCGAGACGCGTTTCGCCCAATGTAATAAAAGCCACTCGCACCTTTTGAGATGGCACGGTTTCGATGGCGTCCACTTCCAAGCCGAGTTTTTTATAAAAATCGATCGCTTCTTCCAGATTATTTACCGCGATTCCAATGTGACTTATTTTTTTTATCACGATCAGGCTCCTTCTTTTCCCAGACCTTCGGATGCCAGCTTAAACCCGATTTTGAGGGCTTTCAGGTTCAAATCCAGGTATTGTGGTTTCATCGAATCGGCTACGGCAGCTTTGATGGAATTTTCGGAAACCACACCGGTAATTTTCACCAAAAATCCCAAAGAAAGGATGTTGGTCGGTAATTCCGAACCCAGTTTTTCCAGGGTGATCTGGGTAAAGGGGAATTCATAAATCTTCGATTCGAGTACCGGCACATTTTTCACTAAACCGCTATCGGCAATCAAAATACCATGACCTTTCAGATTTACGGCAAATTTATCGCAGGCTTCCTGAGTGAGAGCCAGTAACACATCGAAATTCACGGCTTCGGGATAATAGAATTCGCCGTTGCTGACGATCACATCTGCCCGGCTGGCACCGCCACGGGATTCCGGTCCGTAACTTTGAGTTTGCGTTACATTCAGTTTTTCCAAAACAGCAGCTCTTGCCAGAATGATTCCGGCGGTAATCAAACCTTGTCCGCCGCTGCCGCTCAGTCTTATTTCTTTTTTAAAGATTTTCTCATTCATGAGTTTCCTCCGGTTTGTGCAGGGAATCGATCAATTCCTGATAAGCGGCTGTATATTCTTTCTTTTCCGTATTTTTTAAGAAAATTCCCCGCGTGAGTTTATTCTTTCTTTCTTCCGGGGTCAGTTTTTCGTAAGCAGCAATCGGAATCGCATTATCTTTCATCCATTTCATCATGGTGGGAGCGTCGCCTTTTTTGTTCAGACGTCCGAATATGACCGGACAGGCACTGATGATTTCCACCAAAGCAAAACCTTTGTGCTGGAATGCCTGTTTGATGAACGATTGAGCTTCCAACGCATGATAAGCGGAAGTACGGGCAACAAAAGTGGCACCGGCACCTATCGCCAGATTACAGATATCGAAGGTCGGATCGATGTTGCCGTAAGGCGTAGTGGTGGCTTTGGCTCCAAAAGGAGTGGTGGGAGAATATTGTCCGCCCGTCATGCCGTAAATGTTATTATTGATCAGAATCACGGTGAGATCGATGTTACGACGGGCAGCATGGATAAAGTGATTTCCACCGATGGCTGTACCATCGCCGTCTCCCGTGATGACCACCACGTTCATTTCCGGTTTATACATTTTGATGCCGGTGGCATAAGCGATGGCTCTGCCGTGCAGGCTGTGCAAAGTATTGAAATCGGCATAAACCGGCATTCGGCTGGAACAACCTATCCCGGAAACCATGGCAACGTTATCTTTTTTGTAACCCAGTTCGGCGATAGCCCGAATCGTAGCACCGAGAACTATACCGTTACTGCAACCGGCGCACCAGACATGCGGGAATTTTTTATCGTGTCGCAAATACTTATGAATTTGCTTTTGAGGTATGTTTGCCATTTTATTTTACCTCCTTGATGACATTCAATATTTCGGCTGGCTTGATCAGCGTTCCGTTAGTTTTTTGAATTTCGACGATGTGTTTGGTTTTGCGGATATCGTAATTCCAGATTCCACCCATCACCCGTTTCAGCTCGATGGAAAGTTGACCTTCATTCAGTTCGGGAACGATAATCGCTTTTTTATCACCGAGATATTTTTTTACGGCAGCATCTGGGAAGGGCCAGAT
>DAISYT010000225.1:0-4251 GCA_036825175.1 Candidatus Cloacimonadota bacterium | reverse complement strand
TTTTCTCCAGTTCGTGCACTTCCAAGCGCCGTGAGAAGAGAGCTTGTTTGACGGCATATTGCATCGAATGCAGTTTGCTTTCGATCTCAGCAATCACTTCATTCCGTTCGGGAACAGCCAACTCGGCAGCGGCAGAAGGGGTGGGAGCGCGCAGATCGGCTACAAAATCGGCAATGGTAAAATCGATTTCATGTCCCACCGCAGAAATGATGGGAATTTGAGAAGCGTAAATTGTGCGAGCCAGTTGCTCGTTATTGAAACAAAAAAGGTCTTCCTGAGAACCGCCACCGCGCCCGACGATGAGCAGATCGACCGGAAATTTTTCATTGAAATAACGTATTCCCTCGATGATGTATTGTGGTGCCAGATCGCCCTGAACGACCGCCGGATAAAGATAAATCTTCACCGGGAAGCGCCGGCTGAGAACGTTGCGAATATCCTCGATCGCCGCACCGGTGGCAGAGGTAACCACTCCAATCGATTCCGGGAATTGGGGAATCGGTTTTTTGTGTGCCGGATCGAATAATCCTTCTTCAGCCAATTTGCTTTTCAATTCCTCGAAACGCTGTTGCAAATCTCCCAGTCCGGAAGCGAGCATGCGGGTAACATTGAGTTGATAACTTCCACCTTTTTCAAATACGGTTATCTTGCCGGTGCAGATAACTTTATCGCCATCTTTGGGCTTGAAATTCAGGTAAAGATTGTAGGTTTTAAAGAAAACGCAGCGCAGTGTACTTTGCTCATCTTTCAAACTGAAATACATGTGCCCGGAACTGTGGCGGGTAAAATTAGCGATTTCGCCTTCCACAAACAAGTTGGGAATGTTCGATTCGATCACATTACGAATGTGCCGGCTGACTTCGGAAACGGTAAAAACGTCTGGTTTATCGGTGGTCATTTCACTCTGATAATTTTCCTACCGGAGCCATGTAGATGCTGTATTCATCGATGCCATCCACACCGATTAAAGCGTCTGTTTTTTCCTGATCGTAAGCGGCGATGGCACAAGTTCCGGCACTGATGCCTTCACAAGCCAGATAAAGATTCTGACAAACGTGTCCTGCATCCAAAAGCACCAGTTTGTGTGAAGCGGTATGATAACGCCATTCCGTACGGTAAGGGATGGCAGCCCAAATAAAAACGACGGCACAATTACCGGGAAATTCCTGTCCGTGAGCAGCTTCGATCATGTTTTGTTTTTGATTTTCTATTTCCTTTATAAATAATAATTTATGTTCAAGTGGCAAGTAACGGTACAGACCGGGTTTCAGACTTTCCACCTCGTGAACGATCAGGTAGGTCTCGAAAGGATGCCGTGCTCCGGCGGAAGGAACGGTGCGCAACGTTACATAAGTCCGATTACTGCGGGTAATCGTCTCTTTCACACCCTGAGTAGCCCAAAGCAGAAAAGAAAGCTCTGCCAAAGAAAGCGGCACCTTAGAGAACTTACGACGACTGCGGCGATTCAGAATATTATGTTTCAGATCATTATTTTTTACTTCGATCTGTTCGGGAGCGATCAGATCGCTGATTTCGGCATTGGCGGGAACGGGTTTTTGCAGCGGTGGCTGCGGCAGATTCTTGTTTTGATCGGTCTGATAATCGTCCAATTCCAGAAAATTCGATTGCAGGAATTTCCTGTTTTCCCTTATTTTTTCCATTTTTCCTCCCATTTATCAAAAAAAAGAACATTTCCGGGCTGCTCTTTTTGTCAAGAGTCGAGGTTATATTCTTCGTTAATAAAAAAAATAACAGGTAGTTACAATTTGTTCCTTGACGTCGAATTACCTTTTTCAGACTTTTAACAAAGTGATCAATAAATCAGGAGAATATTTATGAAGAAATTTTTGATGACGCTTATTTTTGTTTTATCTATTTTTTTACTTTCAGCTCAATTCAACAATCTTTCGATCTGGACGAATATCCGCAACAGTTCTTATACCATCGATGATTCCCTCTACATACGCTGTGAAACCGTGGAATTGCCCGGCTTGGAAACAGAACTTTATTATTTCGATGGTACCATCTGGCAGAATACCGCGATGAACAATTATCAGAACCTTACTTATGAAGCGGTGATCCCGGCACTGAACGGCGGAGCTGAAAACTGCCGTTTCCGTACTGCCACCGATACTCTAGTCGCCATGATGCCGGCGCGTATCCCGAACGATGTTTTTCCGCCGGCTGCCGCAGAAATGAGTCTGGTAGATCCGGATTCCACCGGCGATAACCTGGTTCCTGCCTACACAAATCTGGATATAACCGGAAATTATTTTGGCTATTCCGATACTCGCTTTTACAGCGGAACGACTAATGCCAGTGGCTCCTTCCCGCTTAACGGCGGCGGTCTTTTTCCCACGACCTACTTTTTCTATGCCACGATTATTATCAATCCCGAAAATGTGCTGATCGACTCGGTGGCTTATGCCCTGGTTTACGGAAATGTTCCGCTTTTTCTGCCGCAGGGATTGTATCGAATTAACGGCACGGGATTAAGTTTGGAATCTTTGGTTCAGATCGGCAGCATCGAAGCACAGGTAGTGAACGGTCAACTCATCACGGCATGTGATATTTCCACTCTCACCAGCGATGAATATTTTGGAACCTGGCCCAGCATATCCAACTCGCTGATTGTGGAAATGGCGACAGCGGTCTATTCCTTGCCGGAAACTTTCACGTTGGCGGATTATTCGCATTTCTCTCTGCAGTTCATCGATCAGTATGTGATAGAACCATTCACCAATGTTTTGCCGGAAATCAGTAATATCGATTATTCCACCGGAACCGCCACGACAACGGTTTGGTTTACATATTCCGATGAGAATGGCAATTTCCCGCTTACCGCCAATCTTCTGGTGGGAAACGATACTTATCAAATGCAACCGCTGACTTTTGATTATTCCCAACCGGTAATTTTTGAAACGACATTTCCCAATGTAGCCTGGAATGAAGCCACAATCACTGTGAGCGATAACGATTATGAATTTGTGGAAGAGACTTTCCAAAATGGAAACTATACTTCACCAAATAATCTGGTAGAATCCAATTGCCGGCTTTCCAATTATCCTAATCCCTTCAACCCCAGCACAACGATTAGCTTTGATTTAACCGCCAAGGACGCTAAGAGCGCAAAAGTAGAAATTTATAACATCAGAGGACAGAAAATCAAAACTTTGGACTGCTGCAATTCTTTTGCAGCCGCGTCAAAGGAATTGTCGTACTCCAAAACTGTAGTTTGGGATGGCACCGACAGCAACAACAAACCTGTTTCATCGGGAGTTTATTTCTATAAATTGAAAGCCGGAGACTTCGAGAAAACCAGGAAAATGCTTTTGATGAAATAACGTACCGCAAACAGCCTGTTTGCGAACATAATTAGAAGGGCGACATCCCGTCATGTTAAGGGACTCATTCAATGGTTTTTTACGAATCATGAATGGTCATTCTTCGTCAATGATCTGCGTAAAGAAACCTGCCTTCGCTTAAGCTTCGGCAGGTAAATCTCAGAATGACGAGGAAGATGGGCTTTGCATAATTAGCATAAGGATAGAGTGTATTCGTGTAATAAATGACGTTATTCTGAGGAATTCTTTGTGTTGTTATAGAAAAAGAATCTTGGCCCAAAAAGGCTGTCATTCTAAGGTGTCTTGTAGCTTTACTTACGAAGAATCTCGTGAAAATTCTTTCAGCTTTACTTCTAATTTTAAAGAGAGATTCTTCCACAGAGCAACGTGTAAGAAACGTCAGAATGACAATGTGATGAGTCCTGCATAATAGCGTGTAGATTATGGTTATTGCGAGTTTTCTTCTCGCTATTTACAATCGAAGCAATCTATTGGAAATAGGTTATGTACTTGGATTGCTTCGAGAGAATCTCTTCATAAGAAGTCTCGCAATGACTTATGTAATTATGCAAAAGCCTTTCACACAACCTCTTAATGGGAGATAAGATGAAATTTCGCTTTTTATTTATTTTTCTTTTAATTACAGCAAGTTGGGAACTTTTTTCATTATCTCAGACAGGTCCCAATGGTATTGATTTATGGTTATTATCTTCAGATCATGAAACCGGTGCCATTTATGCTTCATCGAATAAGGGCAATCTTTATAAATTTGCCAACAATGAATGGATAGAGCTAACCACTCCGGAATCCGGTGAGGAAGTATTCTCAATAGATGTACATAATAACACTATATTTCTATGCAGCTACGAACACATAATTAAATCAACGGATGGAGGTGAAACATGGA
>DAISYT010000224.1:2980-4256 GCA_036825175.1 Candidatus Cloacimonadota bacterium | reverse complement strand
GATGAAGTTACCAAATTGGGCAATATCGATCTGATCGCTGATAACAACGAAAAAAGCCGCATTTATGAATTTCTGCATGTGGATCAGTCACATTTTGTGCTCAACCAAGAAAATAACCATCTGCTTTTCGACGAGATGTCCATTACCCAAATGGTGGAACATACACGGGCTTTTATCAAGGTACAGGATGGCTGCGATTTTTATTGTGCTTATTGTGCTGTGGCATATGCCCGCGGACCTTCCCGCAGCCGGGATCGGGAGAGAATTTTGCAGCAGATCAGGTTACTGGTGGAGCATGATTATCAGGAGTTTGTTCTGGGTGGAATCAACCTCGGATTATATGGCAAAGAAAAGCAGGATAATTATTTTCTGGCGGATTTGCTGAGAGACATCGAACTCATCGACGGTGTGGAACTGATCAGGCTCAGTTCTTTGGAACCACAGTTATTTTCGGACGATTTATTCAGGTTTCTTGCCGCCAGCCGAAAAACCTGCCATCATTTTCATATTCCGCTGCAAACCGGCAGCGATACGTTGCTTTCCCAAATGGGACGTCATTATTCCACTGCGGAATTTGTTGAAACCATCGGCAAAATAAAGCAGATTTATCCCGATTGTGCCATCGGCATCGATGTGATCGTGGGTTTACCCGGCGAAACGGATGCACTTTTTCAGGAAACTTATGACTTCCTGCAAGCTTTGGATTTCACTTATCTGCATGTTTTTTCTTATTCGGTGCGACCCGGTACGCGAGCCGAGAAAATGCCGGGGCAGATCAACGGAAAAATCAAGAATCTGCGCAGCAATGAATTGATCAAACTTTCCCACCGCAAAACGGCGGATTACATTTCCCGGATCGTTGCAAACGGAACAGAATTGCGAGGTGTGATCGAAACTTGCGAAGACGGTTTTTGCACTGCTCTTTCCGATCATTACATCAGAATTTACCTGCCGGAAGACAACTCTCTGCAAAAAAAATATTTACACTTTCTTCCCGTGAAAAAAAGATTCGATGGTGTGGAAGTGGAGAGGAGAAGAAGCGTAGAAGCGGATAAGTGAAGAAGTGCGGAAGAGAATTTTATTGAAAGTTGGACATTCCGTGTTCAGGATTGGATATTCAAAAATGATCAATAAACCAATAAGCCTTAGGCTTATAAATATCCATCACGGAATAATCAATGATCAAGCATCCGATGGAAGTTGGACATTCCGTGTTCAGGATTGGATATTCAAAAATGATCAATAAACCAATAAGCCTTAGGCTTATAAATATCCA
>DAISYT010000224.1:0-2880 GCA_036825175.1 Candidatus Cloacimonadota bacterium | reverse complement strand
AAAATGATCAATAAACCAATAAGCCTTAGGCTTATAAATATCCAACACGGAATAATCAATGATCAAGTATCCGATGGAAGTTGGATATTCCGTGTTCATGATTGGATATTCAAAATGATCAATAAACCAATAAGCCTTAGGCTTATAAATATCCAACACGGAATAATCAATGATCAAGTATCCGATGAAAGTTGGAAATTCCGTGTTCATGATTGGAAATTCAAAATGATGAAATGAGAAAGGAAAAATGATAGAAATCAAGAATCTGACAATCGCATTCGATGATAACATCGTTTTACGGAATATCGATCTGCAAATTCCCAGAAACAAGATCACCACGATCGTGGGACAGAGCGGAAGCGGGAAAAGCGTTCTGGTCAAAGCGATCGAAGGCTTGATCCAGCCGCAAACCGGTACTATCCGTATCGATGGAGAAGAGTTGATCGGACAAAATCGCGAAAACACGAAACGTATCCGTAAGAAAGTTGCCATGCTCTTTCAGGGAGCAGCTCTGCTCGATTCACTGAATGTTTTTCAAAATGTTGCTCTGCCTTTGCTCGAGCATTCCAACCTGCCTTATGACAAAATAGTTCAGGAAGTGAAAGACAAACTGGAGATGGTGGGACTTGTCGACATCCTGACTAAAATGCCTTCGGAATTAAGCGGCGGCATGAAAAAACGGGTGGCTCTTGCCCGGGCGATCATCCTTCATCCGGATTATATAATTTATGATGAACCGACCACCGGTCTCGATCCTATCATCGCTGACGAGATTACCGACCTGATTCTAAAAATGCACCATGATTACCAGATCACTTCCGTCATCATAACTCACGATATCGATTGCATCCGCAAATTGCAGGGTCGCATCGCTATGATCCACGCACAGAAGATAATTTTTCAGGGTGAATTCTCCGAGTTTATTGCTTCCTCCAATCCCTACATAAAACAATTTATAGGAAATTAAATTATGAAATTTTATCAGGATAAAACCAAAACCGATTTCCAGGTAGGCTTGTTTACTCTCATCGGGCTGATCATTCTCATTCTGGCTTATTTTTGGCTTACGGAAATTCTGGAAAACAGGAACTACACAGAATTGAGAGTCGCTTTCGATAATGCCGGAAACACGGAGATCGGCAGCCCTGTCACGATCAACGGAGTGAAACAGGGTCGGGTGGAAAGCATTCAGGTACAGCAGTCGGGTGTGATTTTGCTATTGAAAGTCAAACTGGATTTTCCACTGAAAAGCGATACACAGGTTTATATCTTGGAATCCAGCCTGATGAGTGATATTCAAGTAGAGATCAAACCGGGAACGAGTGAGGAATTATTGGATACGACTGCATTGCTGCAGGGAAAAAGAGAGATCGGCTTTACGCGTCTGGTTTCTCAGTTGGGCGATATTTTGTTGGGAATGCAGAACTTAATTATGCAGATTTCAGGTGATAAAAATCTGCTGACGGATATAAAGACGATTATGGATGAGACCAAAAGCGTTATGCAGAAACTAAATTCTACGCTGGATCATAACGACGATAAAATCGAAACGTTGATCGCCAATGCTTCGGCAATTTCGGTAAAACTAAATAAATTGATCACGGATAATCAGGATGATATTTCCCAAACCATTTCGCAATCTGCGGAATTGGTCGCCGATATCGATCGAACCATACAGGCAATGCAATCGATAACTGCCGACTTGCAAACGATTTCCCAAAAAATGCTGCAGGAAGACAACAGCTTCAATAAACTGATTACCGAAGAAGACCTTTACGACAACCTCTTAAAGGCTACTGCGCACATGGATTCCCTGCTGACGGATATTCAAAAAAATCCGCAGAAATACTTTAAAGTGAAGGTCTTTTAATTCATAGGAAAGAAAAATGAAAAAGTATTTAATTTTTTTGCTGATCCTGATGATGGCAAACCTGAGCGCTTATAATTTCGGAAAAAATAAAATTCAAACGCAAAACACCGACTGGTCGCACATCGCCACTTTGCACTTCGATATTTATTTCCAAAAAGGTGACGATGATTTTGGCAAAGCTGCCGCTCTCATGGCAGAAGAAGCCTATTATTCCATTAAAGCCGATTTCCATTCTCCCATCCGCGGCAGAATTCCCATCATTTTCTACAAATCACGGCAGGATTTTGAAACGACGAACGTGATCTATTCGCTGCTTTCGGAAGGCGTCGGCGGTTTCACGGAATCTTCCCGTAATCGCGTGGCAGTGCCGTTTACCGGCAGTTACAAAGATTTGGAAAAAGTACTCATTCACGAACTGACTCACGCCTACATCAATGGCTTGAATAATCAGCGAAATCGCTTCATGAATCTTTCCGGTTTACCTTTTTGGCTGCAGGAAGGGTTGCCCGAATTTGAATCCGTGCACGGCGAAGAAGTTTACAACAACATGTTCATCATCGATCTTCTGCTGAATGACGGTTTGCCGGATATCGATCAGGTGAGCGGATATTATTCGTATCGTTTGGGCGAGTCGTTTCTCGTATATGTGGAAGAAAAATACGGGCGGGATGCGGTCGTGAAGCTGTTTTATGCGCTTCGTTATAACAGCACTGCCGATCAGGCTTTTAAAAAAGTTTTCGATTTGGAATTTCACGAAATGCAGCAAAGATGGAAGAATGATCTGCGCCGACGATATTTCACTGATTTAAAAGATTATGACATTCCTTACGAAGTGTTTACGAAAATGACCGATCACGAAAAAGACGGTTCCTACATGAATTATGCTCCCGGTTTCTCGCCGGACGGATTGCAATTTTTGTATTTCTCGAATAAAAATATTCGGGATGAAATCTGGCTGTGTTCCACCCTGAAATTAGCAGAACAGAAACGCGTCGTGCAGGGAGAAGCAA
>DAISYT010000223.1:0-4281 GCA_036825175.1 Candidatus Cloacimonadota bacterium | reverse complement strand
ATTTCCCGATACGAACCGTTCACTGCTGAAATTTCGTTTTCTTCTTCGCTGGTGTTTCTGATGCCTAAAGGATCGATAATCGTTTTCCCCAATTCATGAAAACCTTCCGGGATTGCTTTCATAGCAGACCACATACCGCTTTTCAGATCGAAATCTTTCTTCACGGTTTCCGTTTCATCGATTTGGCTGTAGAGCGTATTGATGCTTCCCACCACGGTTTCTTTGGCAAAAATCCCGGTGATCAGCCCAACCGTTGCGGGCCAGTTATCTTTGCCGATTCCCATCGGTTGAAAAATAGGAGTAATTTTTTTGCCGGTGTAACTAAGAATCGAATTGCTGGTGTCTTCATTTCCAAACTTGCCGTTCGTGCCGATGGAATTGAGCAATGTGAGCAGGATCACTACGCCGATGATGACTTTACCGGCGCGCAGCAGGAAACTTTTCAGTCGCTGCCAGGTGTGCATCATAATGCCATTGAAAGTAGGAACGTGATAGGAAGGCAGTTCCATCACGAAAGTGGAAGTTTTACCCTGAAATATCGTCCTTTTGAAAAGCATTCCCAGCAAAATTGCCATCACGATTCCGATCAGATAAATGCTGAAAATGATTACTCCACCGTTCCTGGGAAAGAACACAGTGGCAAAAAAGGCATAGACCGGCAGCCTGGCTCCGCAGGACATGAGCGGATTGATCAGAATGGTGAGTAATCGGTCTTTACGATTATCCAGCGTGCGGGTAGCCATGATCGCAGGAACATTGCATCCGAAGCCGACGATCATGGGGATGAAGGCTTTTCCCGGCAAGCCGATAAAGCGCATGAAACGATCCATCACAAAAGCGGCACGGCTCATGTAGCCGGAATCTTCCAAAATGGAAAGTGAAAAGAACATGAAGAAAATCGGCGGAATAAATGTGGAAACCGCCTGAATACCGCCGCCGATGCCGGTCGCCAGAAGTGTGATCAACCAGGCTGGCGCTTGCCAGGATTGCAGCAGATTTCCCAGACCATCCACGAAAATCACACCCATGAATTGATCGAAGAAATCCACAAAAGGTGCACCGACATTGATCGTGAGCATGAAAACCAGATACATGATAAAAAAGAAAATAGGAACGCTGAGCCAGCGGTTCAGAACGATTTTATCGATGTTATCCGACCGGGTTTGATTTACCCTTAAACTGTAATGCAGCACATCTTTGGCTAAACCGTGAATGAAGCCGTAACGCCCGTCGGCAATTATCAGATCGATCTCGTGATTGGTATGTTTTTCGATTTTTTCCACGTCGTTCACAATCGATTCCCGCAATTTATTTTCGGTCATCCTGGCAGCTAACTGATCTTTTTCCAACAGCTTGATCGCCAGCCAGCGGTTATTTACCTGATTCTTTTCGGCAAATGGCAGAGTTTTGGTTAAGGTATTGGCGATGCCGGTTTCCACGATGGAATCGTATAGTACGTTTGTGTGCGGAATATGTTTCTCGTTAGCAGAAAGCAAAATCTGCTTTTTCAGTTCATCCATGCCTTTCTTTTTTGCTGCCACGATGGGCAGAACCGGACAATCCAGATGAGTGGCAAGATGGTCGATCTCGATCTTAATTTTGCGCTGTTCAGCGATATCCATCATATTCAACACAGCGATCATGGGAACTTTCATTTCCATCAGTTGCGTGGTAAGATACAGGTTGCGTTCGAGGTTGGCAGCATCGATCACATTGACGACCAGATCGGGTTTTTCCAACAAAATATATTCGCGAGAGACTTTTTCATCCAAAGAATAAGCTGAGAAAGAATAGATGCCGGGCAGGTCGATCACAGTGATCTGATACCCTTCCCAGATGAATTTTCCTTCTTTACGTTCCACCGTTACGCCGGGCCAGTTTCCCACGTATTGTTTGGAACCGGTAAGCGCATTGAAGACCGTCGTTTTGCCGCAGTTGGGATTTCCCGCTAAAGCGATGGTGATATTTTTCATGTTATAACTCCCGATTTTGCAGGCAATTTTTACAGATACCGCGGGCATTGAGATTGAAGATGTTGAGCTGGAAATGATTTTCTTCCGCCAAATGTTTGATCACGTTATCGATCGCTTCACTTTCCACTTCCAGAATAGCGCCGCATTTTTCACAGATAAAATGCAGATGATCACGATGCCCATAAATATGCTCGTAATTGTCTTTAGCCTGGCAACGCAACGATTGCTTGATCAAACCCGATTCGACCAAAAGCGGCATGGTACGGTAAACAGTGGCGCGGGAAACATTATCGTATTTTGTGCGGATAACTTCATAGAGCGCATCGATATCGAAATGTCGGTGATAGGCAAAAATAGTCTCCAAAATCGCTTTGCGCGGAAAGGTAAGTTTCAGTCCTTTCTGTTTCAGGAAATCACGAAAGATTATTTCATAATCCTGCATTCCAACTCCTTCACTTCTTTTTGGGAAGGCAAAATCGGTTGATCAGAAGAATTGTCAAGCTGATTATGAGAATGATTCTCAAAATAGCGGATTTTCAGCCATCCCGAATCGCTGATTTCGATTGTTTTTTTCAAGTCATCAAACGAATCAGATCATTCCGATGAGCGAGATTTGACGCTGATCCGTGCCATTGCGCCGGTAAGAAAAATAAGCCGGATTTTCTTTGGTGCAGATATTTTGATCGGTAATTTGGCAAACGCCTTTTTCGAGCAGTTTGGCTTTCACAACTTTCTTCAGATCGAGAAAAGGAAAATTCTGCCCGATGCCGGTTTTTGCAACAAAATCGGCGAAGTTCCGGCGGTCGAGTTCATAGCATTTTTCGCAAATCGCCGGACCCAATTCCACTTGCAGTTCGGAAGGCTGGCAGCCGAATTCGGTTTGCATGATTGTGACCGCTTTACCTGTAATATTCAGCAATGTGCCTGTTCTGCCGGAATGTAATGCTGCTACGATTTCTCGCTTTTCATCCCAAATAAATACCGGAATGCAATCCGCAGTTTTGATCGCCAAAAAGACGTTTTTTGCTGTCGTAATCATGCCATCTGTTCCCGGCAAAGGAATCGTTCCATAGTTTTCGGCAGACACAATCCGCACCAAATCGGAATGAACCTGCTCCATCCAAACGACGTTTTGGGAAGGGATTAATAAATTATCGAGTCGGATCGTACCGGTATTTTGCAGCTTTGTCAGACTCAGATTTTTATCGCCAAACTTCTTTACGATCATCGTGTCAACATCGATTTGTATGCCTGTCGCACATAATTTGCCAGTTCTTCGCCAAATTCGGAAGCAGTGACAATCTCGTCGAGATCGATATTCACATTATTCAAATACTGCAAACGCAAAACATCGCCCTGCGGCATTTCGGGAATAACTCCGGCAAAGAAAAATCCCAACATTTCCAAAGAAGCACAATAGCGGCGGGTGGCGGGATCGGTCAGATTCAGATCGATATAAATGCAGGAAACCTGGCGAAGGCACAATTCACGCAGACGGTATTTGATCAGTTCCATAAAATCTTCGCCAACAACTTCCACCTGTAATATAGCAAAACCGACTTCGGTCTTAACTACAACATTCACAAGCGATTGCGCAGGCAGCTCAGGTTTTATCGAATCTTTCAGATCGGCGATAGTTCGTTCCAAAGCATTCATTTTGTAGATTTTTTCGATGATGGAATGATGGTGAACGGGAGCGTAGATTTTCTGGGAAGGACCGTCTTGCAACTTGTAATAGAAAAACACTGCCGGTTGGCGTTTCTTTGCCTTCATATCCTGTATTTTTTTAAAGTATATCGTGGCAGGAATCATGCCCAGGACAACACCTGATTCATGCGCACCTAAAGCAAGATTGCCTTTTTGAGAATAAGGATGCATCGCCACCGCTTCACTATAAAATCCTCGCATTCCCATATTTCTGGCATGTTCAGCTAAAAACGATTTCATCTGTTTGAACAGTCCTCTGCCCCGATAGCGCGGATCGGTGACAGCCATACCGCTTTCGCCCACCAGATCATCCTTGTTGTTGCGAAGCAGGGCAAAATGTCCCACGATTTCATTGGCAGAATTGAGAAAAATGCAGGAGGTAAGAAGACCGCTGGCGAAAAGTTCCTTCACTTTTTCGGGATAATAAATAAATTCCCAGGCATAAGTGTAGCCATACGAATGATAGATACATTTTGCCATTTGATCGGCTTCTTCCGGTCGCATCAGGCGGAGAGTAAGTTTTTCATCGGCAGGAGCCTGCGGGACTTCCTTTTCGCTTACCGGTTCCACATCAAGGATCGTCTCGTATTGCAGATTCTTG
>DAISYT010000222.1:0-4311 GCA_036825175.1 Candidatus Cloacimonadota bacterium | reverse complement strand
TATAGATTTCTATGGTCGCAAACAAGGCTGTTTGCGGTACGCTAAAAGTGATGGTTGTGCTGGGATTGAACGGATTGGGGTAATTGGAAAGTGAAATTTTCTGTTTGGAAGGAAGTTCATGTTCATAATTACCAGTCAAATTTGGTAAAGAACCATAAGCCATGGCAAGATTACCCTGATAACCATCGTCAGATAAGAACATCAGCAGGTAAATATAATCCTGCTGGTTGAAATTCAAGAACAAATAATCATCTTCGTCAAGTTCAAACGAATTATAGAAATCCCAATTAAATACTTCACTTAAAGTGGTACAACCGGGAATAGAATAATGAAATTCCATGTCGATCATTCCGGATACAAGATTTGCCATATAAGCATAAACTTTATTTTGATTATCAGATATGGAAAAATTACTGAAATTTACATTAGGTGAAAAAGAGGTAAATAATTCATTTTCCAGAGTGATAGGATCAAATTCATAGATTTTATTTTCTGTCTGAAAAGACCGGCAATATTCATATAAGTATATTTTATTGTCGCAAATTACAACATTATTTATCCGACCCGAAGATACTTCCGGCATGTGTTCGGAAAAGGTTTCTCCATGATCTGTGGAAAACACTAAATTCACATAGTTTTTAATTGTGGATACACTAATAATATTATCTTTTGCCAGAGCTTTGAATACGTGCATAAGAGAATCCATGGCAGTGGTAGATAAAGTGACGTAATTATTTCCCTCATCGGTGGATCTGGTTATAAACAAAGTAGGATTGATTTGAGGACTATAACTGGTTGGGAAATAAGCCGGAAATCCTTCACACAACCGTGAGTCATTATGATAATCTTTGCAATAACCAGTGGCTGCGTGAGTGCCGCCATAATGATAATTTTCCAAATCCCACTCATGATTATTACTGGGGTGATTGTAGATATCGGCTCCACTTCGACGCATGAACCCGCGTCGTCTTTGTACAAGTGAACCCCAGATATGAACTGTACCTCGGTCATATACAATGTCGTTATTTGATTCAGGCCATATAGGATTATACCAGGGATAATCTGTTCCATACGGGAAAATATATCCTGGTGGATAATTATTGGGAAAAGAATTCTGATAAGCATTAGATTCATAAGGATACCCACATGATTGATATCCGGTTGCCGGTTCATTTCCATGCAAATTAAAATCCAATATTTCCGAAGAAACTAACGTATCGATCGGAAAAATGTATTTGTGCAAATCAATATAAGAATAAGTTGTATCTGCCCCAGTATAAGGGCTAAGGGCATTAAAATTTGGAGTAGAACCATGCGGATGCTGGTACTCGAATGTGAACATGCCATCATAATGACAGGCATGATTGCCATAGAGTGATGAATCTCCTTTTTCTGTAGCAGCAAAAGCCCCATAAAGTATTATATCATTACAATTGTCATCACATATTTCAAAATTATTAAACGGGTCTCTGTGTTTGTATTTGATAATAATTTTTTCCCCGGAAATCAAGCCAAAATAATCTGTAGTATTCAGATTTTCAGGGTCGTCTGGGGCTACACCGGGAGTAGTATTCACATAAGTAATATCGCCTGTAAGATAAACATCGTTTGCACAACCCCAGGTAGTATTACCTTCCACTTCACCTTCGATCCAAAGAATCCCGTCCTCCACCCAGAAGACATTGTTATCTAAGCTGACGGTGGGACCATAAGTCCATAATGTATCCAGAATCGAGATATGGTTCTGATAAATAAGATTCGCATCTTCATACCAATTTACACCATAATTAACAGCAGCATTTGCAATCGACATCCGATCGGGAAACCAACTAAAAACATCGAATTGCTGTTCGCCGGTATCGATGATATTTCCATACATGATAGAAGCAGTACTACCTTCCATTTTTACATAAACAATATCCACTCCATAACCGAGATGAACAGCATTCGCCTGTAAAGAATCCCCATTTTCCGGTAATATAATAGGAGCAGATTGTTCCTTCAATCCACCCAGAAATATGTTCTCCCACGGTGCGGCATAAATTGCCAGATTTCCGGACGGATATACCCGTGCCCTGCCAGCAGTTGTTACGGGTCCAAAAAATGTGGGCCAACCGTCCCTGTTTTGTATCCAAATATCATCATTGGAATATATTGGTCCATATAGAATATCGGGACATGTAAATTTTAGGACATCAGCCCCTTGATCAGAATTTTCCGAATATTCGGTGTTGGTAAAATAGCCATAATAACTTAAATTCAGCAAACCACTTTTTTTGTAGGCAAGATATAGTTCATCACCGTCTCGTCCTGAGGCAAATTCCGAAATATTTGTAGCTAAGCTTTCAATGGTAAATGTTTCGCCATTATCATCCGAAAAAGCCTGAAACAGATTATAAGAATCATCGACTTCTTTAATATAGAAAATGATGATCCTGCCGCTCGCCAATACCTCGATCGTAGGAAGAGCATATTGCCTAGAGTAAACGTCCTGATCGATAACATGATCCGTGAAATTTTGTCCGTCGTACGATACATAATAATGCAAATATGCAGTGGATAACGAATCCAACAAATAAGTAAGGTGAATGCATTCACCCACTATTTTACAGGCATCATCCCCCCGGAAATGAATATCGCTTCGGATAAGTTGAGTGTGATTTACCTGAGAAAGCAACGGAACCGAAAACCATAAAAACATAACAAAGCCCCAAAATCTTCTCATAATACATCTCCTTTCAAATCTAAGTCCGACAAAAACAGAAATATAAATGCATAATTTGTTCCGTTATTTTACTATACTTCAATAAATTGGAACAATATTGTTTACTTTGAAGAGAAAAATGAAGATTTTTTAAACTGGTTTCTTTTTTTTAACTCAAGGAAGGAAGCATCAACTACAAAGAGAATTTCCTACCAATTTCATTTCAGCAAAAAATATACCGAGTGAGCTGATATTAGCTTTCGGTATTTTCTTATGAGAGTAATTCAGAAATGAAAAAAGAGATTTATGGTTAATGACAATGGCAGGTTATTCCAGGCTTTCACCACCGATCCCAAAATTAGATTCCGGTATTTCATCGATTCGGATGTAAACATAGTTGGCAGGTTTGCCTGTAACATCGACCACGACTTCGGTCAAGCGTTTGATCAGTTCTCTTTTTTGCTCAATAGTCAGTTTCCCGGCATTTTCCAGTGTAACAATCGGCATAAAAGCTCCTTATTTCTTATTCTTCATTTGGCAATACCAGCCAGAGGATCAGGTAAAGAAATATACCCAGCGAGCCGGCAAATGTTAAAATAACAAAAGCAATTCTCACGACTGTAACGTCCCAGCCAAAATGTTTAGCCAAGCCGATGCAAACACCTCCTAATATGCGGTTTTCCCACAAACGGTAGATTTTCTTATGCTCTTTTTTCTCTTCATCTGTCACTTCTATGATTTCCACTTCCTGGTCGCTTTTGGGCAGAATTACGGCTAAAACCAGATAAATCCAGAATCCGGCAGAACCTGCCAACAAAGATAAAACGAAAAGAACTCTGACCAGATTGGGTGCGAGATCGAAGGATTCGGCAATACCTCCGCACACACCCAAAATAACTTTGTTTTCCCGTGAAATATGTACCTGCTTCATTCATCCTCCTGTCACGATAAAATCTGATTTATTCGTCGATTTTGAGCAATATACGTCAAGAGAAAAATGGAAGGTGTAAACGAAATTAACTTCCTTCCCCATTTTCTGCGGACGACATGATTTTTCTTCTTTACAATAAAACAATATTCTCCAAAAAATGAACCTCGAAAATGGAACGGAGGTAAATATGAAAAAGGGTATTATCCGCTGTTTTTGCTCATGATAATCTTAACCGGCTGTCTGTCGGAAGTAGAACTAAAAATCTACAATAACACACCCATTCAGCAAACAGCCAAGATCGACGGTATTGTTTACATACTGGAAGCCAACGGTGAACCGGCAGTGGAAACATACTATTTAACGGATTATCTGGTCACTTCCGAAACAGTAAAAGTTCAGGTGGAATACGTTGCCAATTCATCCGTTTCCTTCCGCTCTCCCAAAACGTTCAAAGTAGAAATGAAAGCCGGAAAAGACAGAACTTTTCACATCAAATATGATCGCGGACAAGTAGAATTTAGAAACATTTCTTCGGTTACGATATGCCAGGTGTTGTTGCAGGAAATCGGTGCAGATGACTGGACTACCTGCATTTTTGAAGGAGAAATTTTACCGGATGAAATAGAAGTAGTGGCAGCTCAATACGGCAACTTTAAGATGAAAATCATCGATCACT
>DAISYT010000221.1:0-4315 GCA_036825175.1 Candidatus Cloacimonadota bacterium | reverse complement strand
ATGAATTTTCCGAAGATGAAAACGATAAAGCCGAAGAATATACTTCCAAGGAAAATGATCAGGCTCTGGACGATCTGTCCGATGATCCGGAATTGAAAAAAACTCTCGAAGAAACCCGGGAACTCAGCGAAATCCTCGATTCTTTCAATGAATATTATTATGAAGGCTCCGGTCATGGCAAAATCTCCGGTGCCGACGCTACCAACTTCGAGCAAATACTGAAAACTTCTGAAAACAAATTGGAAGATTTCTTGGGACAACTGGAAAAACTCGGATTCAATAAGGAAGAACATGAATTCGCTTACGAGCTGGTGGAAAGCACGGATGAACACGGTTTTCTGCCCAGAGGTTTCATCGTGGAAAGCCTGGCAGATGAATACGGCATCGGTTTTGAACGGGCTCGTGAAATTCATCACAAAATTCTGCATCTGGACCCGGCGGGAATTACTGCCCACAACATTCAGGAATGCCTGCTCGCTCAGATCGAAGATAATGCGGAAAATGCCAATATTATCAAGCTCATCAAGTCTCATTTTGAAGACCTGATCCATAAACGTTACAAAAAAATCGCTGCCGATTTCAATGTGAATTCCAAAACTGTTTTTTATTGGAAAGAACAGATTTCCAGGCTCGATCCCAAACCGGGTTTACGCATTCGTAACAACAATGACCATTATGTGATTCCCGATATTATTCTGAAAAAAATCGGAAATGAATACGAGATTATAATCAATGATTATTCCTTTCCCAAAATAAAAATGAGCGGGCGTTATCAGGATATTTTACGCAGTTTGAAAAAAGATAAAGATGCGGTGGAATATGTGCGAAATAAGATCAATTCCGCTAAATTCCTCATCAAATCCGTCTATCTGCGCAGCCGTACTCTGGAACGTGTGATGCGATCGATCATCAATAATCAGCCGGGCTTTTTCTATGAGGACAGCGGCGTGTTGAATCCGCTTACCTATTCGGTAATTGCCGATGAACTTCAGGTGAATGAATCCACTATTTCCCGCGTCGTGCGGGATAAATATGCCGATACACCGTTCGGTGTGATGTGCCTGAAAGATTTCTTCACCAGCAAAGCCGGCAAAGATGATAAATACAATTCCGTTTCCCGTCACAGTGTGGAAATCCAGATTAAAAAGCTGATCGATGCAGAAAATAACCACGAGCCGATCAGCGATCAGGATATTGCCGATAAACTGCGGGGAGAAGGCGTAAATGTTTCACGACGGGTGGTGGCAAAATACCGGAAATCCAAAGGAATTCTAAACAGCCATCTCCGCCGCAAAGAATAAATGGAGTTTATAAATGAGTAAAGTAGCAATTATCGGTGGCGGTCCGGGCGGTTATGTTACTGCCATCCGCTTACAGCAATTCGGTATCGAATCGATGGTTTTTGAGAAAGAAAGATTGGGTGGAGTTTGCCTGAATCAGGGTTGCATTCCCACCAAATCTCTGGTAAAAGTTGCCGATCTTTTTGGAGAAATCAAAGAAGCAGAATCTTTCGGACTGGCTGTTAATGATGCTTCGGTGAATTATCGTCAGGTTTGGGAACGCAAAAACAAGATTGTGGATCAATTGGTTTCCGGCGTGGAATTCATGTTCCAAAAGCGGAAAATTCCCAATTTGAAAGAAACAGTACTCTCGATTCGCCGCGCAGATGAAAAATATATTATTAGTACGGATAAAAACGCCTACGAAGCGGAATATGTAATTCTTGCCACCGGTTCCCAATCGAAGGAAATTCCTTTCCTGAAATTCGATGGAAAGAAGATTCTTTCCTCCACCGACATATTAAATATGCAGGATTTGCCGCAGAAATTGGTTGTTATTGGCGGAGGTGTGATCGGATGCGAATTTGCCTCGATTTACAACCAATTGGGTGTGGAAGTGGAAATTGTGGAATTTCTGCCCAATCTGATAGCTCAGGAAGATGCGGAAATTTCCAAAAGACTGGCGATGGCATTGAAAAAGGCAGGCATCAAATTGCATTTGAAAACAGCTGTGGAATCGGCGGCGGAAAACGACGGCAGAATCGTTTTGCAGCTTTCCGACAAAACGCAGATCGAAGCTGATAAAGTGCTGGTAAGTGTCGGTCGGGCACCGGTTTGTGACATTAGATTCGAGAATTGTGAATTGACCACGGAAAAAGGTTTTGTGGTTATCGACGAACAATTCCGCACGAATCTGCCCAAGGTTTTCGCCATCGGCGATGTAACCGGAAAATTGATGTTGGCTCATACTGCCAGCAAGCAGGGTTTGATCGTGGCAGACATTTTAAATAATGAAATGAATCATGCCGATGAAGAGATCATGGAATTGGATTACAAAACGATTCCGGCTTGCACTTTCACCAATCCGGAAATAGGTTCGGTGGGGCTTTCCGAAGAAAAAGCCCAAGAAAAATACGGAGAAATTCTGGTGGGTAAATTTCCTTTTTCTGCGAACGGCAAAGCTTTGGGAATGGGCAATACTTTCGGATTTGTGAAAACCATTGCCGAAGCAGCTTCACATCGGTTGGTGGGAATGCACATCATCGGACCGCAAGCCACGGAATTGATCGCTCAGGGTGGTATTTTATTGGGTACACGGGCAACGATCGACGATGTGAAAAAAGTGATATTCGCTCATCCCACACTCTCCGAAGCAGTTATGGAATCGATAGAAGACCTGGAAAAACTGGCTGTTCATAAATTGTGAGAAATGTGGTAAAGAAAAGTTGCCGATTAGAATTTGTAGGTTAAGATAATTATATGGATAGATTAAGAAAACCTGCCTGGCTCAAGTCCGAAAAGCTGGGAGCCAGAAAAGCGCAGGAAATAATACATTGTCTCAGGAAATATAATTTGCACACGGTTTGTGAAGGTGCAAAATGCCCCAATCAGGGTGAATGCTTTGAACGTGGCACTGCCACTTTCATGATTCTGGGTGAAGTTTGCACCCGAAATTGTAGGTTCTGTGCCGTTCCCAAAACCAAAAACGAACTGCTGCCTCCCGATGAAAAAGAACCGGCAGCAATCGCCAGTTTATGCCGCGATCTGAATTTAAAACATATCGTAATCACCACCGTTACCAGAGACGATCTGGCAGATGGCGGTGCTTCTCAATTTGTCCAAACGATCGAAGCGATACGAAAAGTATGTAAAGCTGAGGTTACGATCGAAATATTAACATCGGATTTTAACGGTGATCTGGAACAGGTGGACAAAGTTATCGCCGCCGGACCGGATGTTTTCAATCATAATGTCGAAACGATTCCCCGTCTTTATTCAGAAGTAAGGCCGATGGCGGATTTCCAGCGTTCTCTGCAAGTTTTGAAAAGAGCCAAACAGGCAGCGCCGGGCATTCTTACCAAAAGCGGTTTTATGGCAGGTCTGGGGGAATCTAAAGAAGAAGTGGTTTCTCTCTTGAAGCAGCTTCGGGCAAACGATGTGGATATCGTCACGATTGGTC
This sequence comes from Candidatus Cloacimonadota bacterium, assembly GCA_036825175.1. Lineage (GTDB taxonomy): Bacteria > Cloacimonadota > Cloacimonadia > Cloacimonadales > TCS61 > B137-G9. The sequence goes on along the minus strand of DAISYT010000221.1, from coordinate 856 downwards.
AATATATGGCGCCTTCCTGCCATCACTATCCGGTTCAGGAATATGTTCACCCCGATATATTCGATTTCTATCGTCGCGAAGGTGAAAATATGGGTTTTAAGTTCGTGGAATCCGCTCCGTTAGTTCGTAGTTCCTTCCATGCGGAGAAAGCTAGGAATTTTATAACAAGATTCTGAGTAAACCTTTACTCGGAGATCACAAAACAGTAAGAAAGGGGTTAGTATGCAAATTACAATCACCGCACGCCATTTCCAGTTGACCAACGCCATCAGAGATTATGTTTACGATTCTGTAGCTAAACTGGAAAAGTATTTCGACAACATCATCGTGGCACATTTCATCTTGTCGTTCGAGAATAATCAAAACAAAGTGGAGCTGGTTTTACATGCTCCCAAACACAATCTGAAAAGTGAAACGATCGAGACGGATATGTATATGTCCATCGATGTTGCCGTAGAAAAAATGGAACAACAAATCAAAAAAATGAAAGATAGATGGACCGATTATAGCAACAAGCAAAGCCTGAAAGACAGCTCCCAGTTTGTTTATGCTAACCTGATCGAAAAAGGCGACGGCAAGAAAACTGTTAAGATCAAACGACTTCTGGCAGAAGTAATGTCAGTAGATGAAGCTCTGGATAAATTCGATACGATGGAAGACGATTATTTCATTTTCAAGAACGTAGAAACAGACAGGATCAACGTTTTGATTAAAAAAGACGAAGATCATTATAAATTACTGCAACCTTAATTTTTTTTACATCCCCGGTCGATTCCGGTCGGGGATGTTTCTCTTTGATTTGCCAAGGTAAGAAATTATGAAAAAACTAACAGTACAAGATTTCTTCGAAGAGAAG
>DAISYT010000220.1:805-4321 GCA_036825175.1 Candidatus Cloacimonadota bacterium | reverse complement strand
TTTTTCTTTGTACTGTAATTTGATGCTTGCATTCAAATTACATTCTCTTTCATCTTTTCTATGTTCTTTTTGGACAAGCAAAAAGAAATGAAGACATTTTGATACAATGCTGGAATAAAAAAAATACCTGCCGGGAATTCCGGCAGGCTTTGTCTATATTTCAAATCTCTGTGGAGCAGCAAGTTTGGCTTTATAAATTACCAATCAAAAGGAGATTTTGCTCCGTAGAAATTTGCGTCTAATCTATTTTCACTGTTACATACTGATAATTTCCGGCTGTATTTTTAATGTAGAACAAGATGACATCGCCCGATAATTCTTTCGTGGCGTTTTCAAAATCTTGCAGGCTATCGATCTTTTGTTGATTAATTTCCAGAATGATGTCGCCGGCTTTCAATGAAGAAGAGGCAGCCGGAGTATTCGGCTCGATGCTGCTGATGATCACACCTTCCTCGGTATCGATTTTGTAACGTTGAGCGAAATCGCTGTTGCGCGGTTCCACTTTTATTCCCAGTTTATCGGAAGATTTTGTTTTATCGTTATCTTTAGAATTATCCGCATTTGCCGGTCGTGGTTCCAGTTTTACGGAAAGCGTTTTTTCTTTGCCGTCACGGATCACTTTCAATTGATACTTCGTATCGATGCTGCTATTGGCGATCAGGATGCGGAACTTTGCCACGTTCTCGATTTCCTGCCCGTCGAATTCTATGATCACGTCACCTCGTTTCAAACTGGCTTTATCGGCAGGAGTGTCATCTTCCACTTTGGAAACCAGAACGCCTTTCACTTTATCCAGTTTCAGGCTGGAACGCAGATCGGCATCGATATCCTGCGGCAGAATTCCAATATAAGCCCGTTCCACTTCACCTTTTTCCATCAGATCGCGGGAAACTTTCTTTGCCATATTCACCGGAATGGCAAAACCGATCCCGACATTGCCACCGCTGGTGCTGGTGATGGCTGCATTCACACCGATCACTTCACCTTTCAAATTTAAAAGCGGACCACCGGAATTACCCGGATTGATGGCAGCATCCGTTTGAATATAATCCTGATAAATCGGGGAATCCGAACCAAAATTCAGATTAGCTCTTCCCGTCGCAGAAATCACGCCGACGGTAACCGTTCTTTCCAATCCCAACTGGCCGAAAGGATTACCGATGGCAATCGCCCAATCGCCGATCTCGATTTCATCCGAATCGCCCAATATAGCGACGATTACATCTTCTTTCTTATCCACTGCGATTTTGATGACAGCTAAATCACTTTCCGCATCCAAGCCGACGATTTCTGCCTTATACTGCGCTTTATCTGCCAGAGTTACGGTGATGGTGCCGTCTTTGCCGTTTGCCACCACATGATTATTGGTAATGATGAATACGTCGTTGCCTTTGCGTTCAAAGATAAATCCGCTGCCGGTTGCCACGGTTTTACGTGGTGCGATCTGCGGATTGGGAAAGAAGAATTTGAAGAAATCTTGATTAAGACCAGAATTTGCTGAAAAAGTTTGTTCGTATTCCACCTGAATATTTACGACCGATTCACGAATGTCTTTTACCACTTCCACAAACGGACTTTTGCCGTCTGCTGTCACGGGATATTGTGCATTAAGATTGATTACCGTCACGGTAAGTATTAGCAGAGCGATTATTAAATTTTTGTGTTTCATATTGCCTCCAAAATTTTTTTTTCAAAAACTCAAATTGCCCAATCGAGTTATGAACCTCCTCGCTTTTTACTTCATATTTTACCAATAAAACGAAAAAGCCGCGATTGGTTTCACGGCTTTTCCGATTTTTTTCATTTTTATCCAATTTTTATTTCTTTGGAAGGTGCAGGCTCTTTTTTCGGCACTTCCAACTTTAATACGCCGTTATCATAAAAAGCAGCTATCTTTTCGCTGTTCACTTCGTCGTTCAGGCTGAGTACACGTCGATAATTACCCTGATAACGTTCACAACGGCAATAGGAACCTTTTTTTTCTTCCTTCTTTTCATCTTTATGAGCTTCGATCACAAGTTCGTTGTTGTTCACCGAGATTTTCACCTCATCTTTTTTAAAGCCCGGAAGATTGGCTTCGATCACGAATTTGTCATCTTCTTCCAGAATATCGATTGCCATGGTTCTTTGGGCATCCTGGACTTCTTCGCCTTTGAAGAAATCATCCACAAATTTGTCGAATAAGGACATCATTGGATAAAAATTCCTTTTGTTGCTATAAGGTATAACTTTCATTTTTTCCTCCTTTAAAATCTCAAAATCTGACGATAGTATAATCGGGAAATGGGGACACGCAAATATTTTTTAGCAGTCTTTTTGGAAGAGCGCTAAATTTTAATTTGACATCGAATCGGAGCTGAATAGATTTTGTTTTGTATTAAGAAAATAGAGTGAAAGAAGAGCAAACATTTTATACACAAACAACCTTGAAAAGGCTTCTATAAGAGGGATTCTCCCAAGTTTGCCTTTTCAATGGTTAATTGTATTCCATTCTTACCTCAAGTCAGCGCCTGGAGGCAAGTCTGGAAAACTCCGAAAAGCCTTAATAAATCCCCTTTTGAGAGGGGTACGGCTTTAGCCGTGGGGTGTGTGATTGGTTGTGTATTGAGTTTCAATTCCGGTATGTCTGGCAAGTACGGCTTTAGCCGTGGGGGGTGTGATTGTGTTTGTAGAATAATTAATAGAAAATCGAACCTTGAAAGTGCTCAGCAAGCAGAAAAGCCTTATAAGCCTTTTCAAGGTTAATATAAATTTGGGAGGAACGATGTTGTTAAATTCCATTAAGCAACGTTTTAGCGTACGAAAATTCCAGGATAAAGCAATCGAGCAGGAAAAACTCGATCTTATTTTGGAAGCTGCCCGTCTGGCTCCATCTGCCAGGAATATTCAACCGTGCAAATTCGTGGTAATCCGTGATGTGGAGAAACGAGCACAACTTACGGATATTTGCAAAGGACAGAAATTCGTGTCGGAAGCTCCGGTAACGATTGCCATCTGTGCCAACAACACGGATTACACCATGACTTGCGGTCAGCCGGCTTACACAGTTGATGCTGCCATCGCCGGTGAACATATTGCTTTGCAAGCTGTGGAACTCGGTTTAGGATCGTGTTGGATCGGAGCTTTCTATGAAGATCAAATGGCGAAATTGATCAATTTGCCGGAAGGTTACAAAGTTGTGGCGTTGCTACCGCTCGGTTATCCGGACGTAGCTAAACACGAACGAAATCTGAAACCAAAAGAAGAAATCATAGTGTGGGATAGTTTTTAATATCATTGGAATTGACCCAGAATGAAATCTGGGTTAAGAACAACAATAGGTCAAGAAATCCATTCTTACCTCAAGTCTGCGCTTGGAGGCAAGTCTGGAAAACTCCGAAAAGCCTTTAACAAATCCCCTCTTGAGAGGGGTACGGCTTTAGCCGTGGGGTGTGTGGTTGTGTTTATTATATAAGGGAATAAAAATCGAACCTTGAAAGTGCTCAGCAAGCAGAAAAGCCTTATAAGCCTTTTCAA
>DAISYT010000220.1:0-705 GCA_036825175.1 Candidatus Cloacimonadota bacterium | reverse complement strand
GGTTAATATAAATTTGGGAGGTATATTATGAATATAAATAGATTTACCATTAAGTCTCAGGAAGCGCTGGAAAAGGCGCATCAACTTACCGAGAATTTCGGGCATCAGGAAATTACGCCTTCCCACCTGCTGTTGGCTTTGGTGCAACAGGAAGACGGTTTCACCGGTTCGTTGCTCAAAAAGCTGGAAATTGAAAGTGCTGAACTGGAAAATGATCTGACAGCGTATTTGCAGAATCAGCCCAGGATCGAAGGTGTTTACCAGATCGGGATTTCGCGGGAATTGAACGAAGTTTTTTCCCAGGCAGAAAAAGAAGCCGGCAAGTTACAAGACGAATATGTGAGCGTGGAACATCTGCTGCTGGCAATCCTGGAAAAAGGCAAGCTTCCCGCTTCCCTGAATAAATACGGCGTAACAAAGGACAAAGTTCTGATGGCGCTGAAAGAAATCCGGGGAAATCAGAAAGTGAGCGATCAGAATCCGGAAGCCAAATATCAGGCGTTGGAAAAATATGCCCGCAACCTGACGCAACTGGCTCGTTTGGGCAAACTCGATCCTGTGATCGGACGTGACGAAGAAATTCGTCGAACCATTCAAACGCTTTCCCGCCGACGTAAAAACAATCCTGTTCTGATCGGCGAACCGGGGGTGGGAAAAACCGCTATAGTGGAAGGGCTCGCCTTGAGAATTGTCCGAGGCGATGTG
>DAISYT010000219.1:0-4321 GCA_036825175.1 Candidatus Cloacimonadota bacterium | reverse complement strand
ATTTTTCCATTTCCCGCATACCGATGTCCGAAAGAAAACCCAACTTACCCAGATTAACACCGAGCAGCGGAGCATCGTATGCCAAAGAATTTTGCATTGCCCGGAGAAAGGTGCCGTCGCCACCAAACGATAAAATGCAATCCAGATGAATTTTCTTTTCCGCAGTTTTGATAAATTCCGGGAATAATTCCCGCTGTTCCTTCACGCAGAAAAAGTTTACTTTCCATGATTCAAACAGGCTCGCCAACAATGAAAGTATGGCTTCCCGATTTACGTAATACGGATTTATAAACACACCAAAATTATTCATTATTTCCTCATAACGACTCGATAATTCTTAGATAAGATTCATATCTTTCCAAAGGAAATTCGCCTTCTTCGATTGCCGTTTTTACCGCACAATCCTGCTCGTGAGTATGGCTGCAATCGTCGAATTTGCAATCGACTGAAAGCACATCTATTCCAGGAAAGATGCGATAAATCTTATCTTTGTCTTCCCTGTGCAACCCAAAAGTTTTTATGCCGGGCGTGTCAACCAAATAACCGCCAAAATCCCATTCCAGAAGGCGGGCGGACGTGGTCGTATGAATTCCCTTATTGGTAAAATCGCTCACTTCCGAAACCCGCAGCAACAACTCCGGCTGCAAATAATTGATCAATGATGATTTACCCACCCCGGAATGACCGGAAAATACCGATTCCTGATTCTTCAGAATTTCTTTCAGTTCCGTCATACCGGTTCCGGATTCGGTAGAAGTCATAATTACTTTGATACCGTTATTTCGATAGAAATCGAGTTTTCTGCTCAATGCGGCAAAATCAGCGCAAAGATCGATTTTATTTACGCAGACGATCGTATCGATATTGGCGATGCGACCGGCGCAAAGATAGCGGTCGATCAAGCCGAAATTCAAATCCGGCTCTTTTACGGAAACGGTGATGATCACCTGATCGATATTGGCTGCAATAATAATTTCCTTCTGGAAATTCTCTTCGGAAAAACGGGAAAGATTGTTGCGGCGAGGCAGGATTTCCTCGATGCGCGCTTCCTCTGCCAAATCCACATTTACATAATCTCCCACTGCGACGAGTGTGCGGGTTTCAAAATTCAACTGCTTCAATCTGCCACCCAAAATACACTCTCTTTTTTCATCCCCGAATTTCACCTGACAGGCATGATTCGATTTCACTTCCAAAACCCTGCCTTCCACGAGCTTCAGATTGGATTTGGAACTCGATTTGGCTTTCTCCACAATTTTTTTATCCGAACGACTTTCTTCCACGATTTCGGTTTCATCGAACGAATCGAGATTATCGAGATTGATATTTTGCAGTTTTATGTTTCTTCTTTTAAATTTCTTTTTTTCTTTTTTTTTGATCATATTCTATTCCAGCAAAGCCTGAAGTGCCAGATCGAGCTTTTGTACATCCACTCTGGTATTGATGCAGGGACCTTCCGGTCGTTGATTCAATACCCCAAAAATGGGAACGGGAAAAACTTCTCTCATGCCGTCCACCAGATCGCGATCACAGGCGACGGCAATGATAAATTTCGGTCGATTTTCGATCACGATTTTACGCGCCAGACTGCCGCCGGTGGCGATGGCAGACTTGATTCCGTATTTTTCCACGATCTCACAAAGTCCCTTCATATCGCACTTCCCGCATTTTTTACATTTGCTCATGTCGTAAGTAAGGCGGATCAAACAGTCCTTATTTTGCAGACAGTGCGGCAGCAGCAGCAAAATATCGGAAGGCTTCAATTTCTTCTTCAAAGATTGCACAAAAGAATTGCTTACATGCACATAAGAAGTGCGGATTTTTTCTTTGGATATTCCCAAAATTGCCGCAAAAAAAACCGTAACCGGAAACAGAATTTTATTATATGCCACGATCGCCACTTTGGCGATCAGAAGATTTTTGCCGGTATAACTGGTAAGCAAAACCAGCACCGTTCCCGTTAAAAGTATAAAGAAAAAAATACGTAAAGCGGTGAGCGAAAGATTGGCTAAAATTTCGCTGATCTCGTGTAAACGCGGGGAAATGAACCACCATAAAACGGTGGTAATCAGCATCAGCAAAATCAGAGTAAGAGTGGAAAGTCCTAAAAATAACCGCTTTCCTTTCGTATCAAAATTAAAAGCCGTTTTCGATTTTTTCATTTTTCTCTATTCTGGCTCCCAAACTGAAAGCGTGTGCCGTCATGATCTGTTTTCCTGCCGGCTGTACCTTTTTTACCAGAACCTGGAAATCTTCGGTACAAACTTTGATTCCGGCATTCTTGATTATTTCAGTGATCGTGCCGGCAGCTGAATCTGCTTTTTCGGAGAGAATTTCCACTTCGATGACCTTAATCCTCTTCCCGCGAAACGCTGCCACAGCGCCGGGAACTTCTGCTAATCCGCGCACTTTATTACGGATCTGCCTTGCTGACGTATGCCAATCCAATAAAAAATCAGGATGCTCTAACTTGCTGCTGAAAGTAGCTTTTTCTTCATCTTGTGGAACCGGTTCGATCTCATCTTTTTCCAGCTGTTCCAAAACGTGGAGCAGATCTTCGGCGCCGGCAATAGCCAATTTTTCATAAAGTGAAGTATAGCAATCGGCATCTTCTATTTTCATTTTACTTTGAAAACAGATCGGTCCGGCATCCATTTTTGCCACAATCCGGAAAATGGTGTTCCCCGTTATTGCATCGCCGTTGAATAGTGCGAAATTAACAGGAGCGGAACCGCGATATTTCGGTAGCAGGGAAGGATGCAGATTGAGACAGCCCCAAACCGGCAGGCGGCGAATTTCCTTCTTTAAATAGCCGCCGTAAGCTGCCGTAACTATCACTTCCGGTTTCAATTTTTGTAGTCTGGAAAGAACTTCAACGTCGTTCACATCTTCCGGCTGGATGACTTCGATACCAAGTTCGTCTGCTTTCAATTTTACTTCCGGTGACATGAGTTGCTGTTTACGACCTTTGGGACGATCCGGTTGAGTAATGCACAAAACCGGTCTGAATCTGGTTTTAGCCAATAATTCCAAAGTGGGAACGGCAAATCGGGGCGTTCCCATGAAAACTATATTTTTAATCTGCATGATTATCTAAAAGCAAGTTTATCACTCCTGATGTGAACGATGTTTTTGCAGTCCGATATTCACACCGTTTTCATCGGTGGTACTTTCCAGTTCCTTCAGCTTTTTTTTCAGCATTATTTTTTTTAACTTACTTAATTTATCCACAAACAGAATGCCTTCCAGATGATCGAATTCATGCTGCAGAGCGCGGGCAAAAAGTTCGTCTGCTTCATATTGAACCATTTCGCCCTTCTCGTTTAAACCGCGAATTTTTACTTTATCGGCTCTAACGACTTTGTCCCAAATTTCGGGCAAACTGAGGCATCCTTCTTCCATTTCCTTTACACCTTCAAATTCTATGAATTCAGGATTGATCAGCACCACCGGATTTTTCTTTCCTTCTTCTTTGAACCAGAAAGCATCCACTACAAAAATTCTCTTTGAAACACCCACCTGGGGTGCGGCTAATCCCACGCCGTCCGTTTCATACATCGTAAAAGTCAGATCGTCGATGAACTGGCGGATTTCCGGGGTGATTTCTGCTACGGGTTCGGCTTTTTGCCTTAAAGTTTTATCACCATAAATTCTGATCGGCAGCAATTCAGGTTTACTTTCTTTCATCATGTTTTTCCCGTTTTTCGTAAGCTTATTTCTTTTCTTCTGTTTTTACCAGACCGGCAATCGCACTTTTTTGAAATTCGATTTTGGTATTAGTGGTTTCATCTACCCGCAGAACCACGATGTTTTTCTCTTTCTTTATGTTCACGACTTTTCCGATCATGCCGCCATTGGTAATCACCGTGTCGTTGATTTGCAGATTATCGATCATGCCTTGCAATTCTTTCTGACGTTTTCTCTGCGGACGAATCAAAAGAAAATACAAAATGGCGATCATGAGAATGAATGGAAAGAGACTCGATATCATACTCGGTTGTTGAGCGGCGCCGGCGCCGGCTACGGCATCTGCACCTGCTTGTAATAAACAAAAATTCATATTATCACTCCTTTTTTTTTAATGCACAAAAGCATTTTTTATAATCCATAACTTATTGCAAATAAGTTAAATATAACCATGGTAATTATCATTATTATTTCCTGACTATCTTATCGTCATTCTGAGGTTTACCTGCCGAAGCTTGAGCGAAGGCAGGTTTCTTTCATTCGCCTTGACGAAGAATGATCCAACCTGGAAAAGGCTTAATGAAAGCCATTTTCCAGGAGATGGTCATTGCGTCCGGCAACTGCCGGAGGCTTT
>DAISYT010000218.1:0-4323 GCA_036825175.1 Candidatus Cloacimonadota bacterium | reverse complement strand
TCTATTCCTCTTCCATTTTCCCTGTTTGAATTTCCAGGACGTAGGAACAGCCCGCGTGATCGAACTGACAGCGATGCCGATGGCAATTCCGGCAAATCCCAGGTTCAAAGTGATTGCCATTATATAACCGCAAACGATCACCACAACCAGATCGGAAACACTGGAGTAAATGAGAGGTGAAAGCGAATCGCCGCCACCCCGCAGAGAACCGCCCAACGCATAAGAAAACGCCATGATCGGTTCCGTAACTGCGATGATCATGAAAAAGGTTTTGCCCATTTGAATAGCTGAAGTGTCGTCCGTGAAAAAGGACATGATGGCTGCGGGAAAAAGGAAAAAGCAAATAGCGATCACGGTCATAATGGCAGATGCCATGCCGGCAGCCAGCCAGCCGCTTTTCTCTGCCAATTCCGGTTTTTGAGCGCCCATATTCTGTCCCACCCGGCTCATCGCGGCATTCATAAATGCCAGCCCCACGAAACTGGAAGTCATGCGAACCTGCATGGCAACGCTGTAAGCTGAAATTGCCCGGGTAGATTCCGGTAGCAAGGTGATCACTCGCATCATAAATAATTGAGAAAAATTTCGGATAATACTTTGCACTGAACGCGGTCCGCCCAGATAAAGGATTTTCTTCAGCAGGGAAAAATCGACCCGAAACAGGTCTCTGGCTTTCATGCACACCGGATAGCGGGGAGAAAATAAAATCCATAAACCGATCACGGAGCCGATGCAACGGGCGATGATTGTTCCCAAAGCAGCTCCCGAAACGCCCATTGCCGGGAACGGTCCTTTTCCAAAAATGAAAATGTAATTGAAAAGGATATTCAGAAGATTAACGATCAGCAAAATATGCAAAGTAACTCTCGTTTTGCTCACACCGAGCAGGATACCGTTCACAGCAAAATTGAACATGTGAAATAAACAGCCGGCAAAAAGAATCTGTAAATAATCATTTCCCAGATTAATGACGGATGGTTCGGCTCCCAGCAAAACGAGGATGGTTTTAGAGAAAAATAATCCGACCGGGGTGACCAGCAAAATTGCCGTTAAGGTCATGATGGTTACGGAACCGGCGGCAGTCCGGCTGATCTTTTCTTTATTTCTGGCTCCGAAAGCGTGCGCCACCACCACGGTCGTACCACCGCTGATGGCGATCATAATAAACATGATGAACATCATCACATTGCGGCTCATGCCCACCGCAGCGATCGATTCGATGCCCAGCGATCCGACCATTTTGAAGTCGATAATGCCCACCGTGACCTGCAACATATTGGTGATGATAATGGGCCAGGCAATCTTCCAAACCTGCTTTAATTCCCCGGCATGGAAATGGGGAAGAGAAGTGAGTATGTTGTTCATTTGAAGCGATTTCCCATTAATCTAAAGAATACTTATTTTATAAAAATCGGGGAAGCAGCGATAACTGTTTCCCCGAAAGAATTTTATAGGAAACTAATCGATTTCCTTCAGTTCGTTCCTGACGAAATCCACGAGTTGTTTTACGTAAGGAGCGCTGAAATCGAATTTGACGCCGGCAGCTTCGTAAAGTTCGTTTACCGGTTTGGAATAACCGAGCGACAGGAATTTTTCATAATTTTCTAGCGCTTTTTCTTTGCCGTTCAGTTTGTAATTTTTGTAGACGGATAGCGCTCCCAACTGGCTCATCCCGTATTCGATGTAGTAGAAGGGAACTTCAAAAATGTGTAACTGATACAGCCACGTGATCTTTTTGTAATCTTCCAGTCCGCTCCAATCCACGCCGGTATTGAAACGATCCATCAGAGAAGAAAAGTAATTATCGCGTTCTTCCACGGTGTGTGCGGGATGAGTGTAAATCCATTGCTGGAATGCATCGACGATCATGCACCACGGTAAGAAGCTGAGCGCTCCCTGTAATTGGTCTTTGCAGGCTTTCCGGAAATCGTCCGGAGCGGAATAATATTTGTTCCATCGATTCATCGAGAGGAATTCCATGCTCATGGAAGCCAGCTCTGCCACTTCGCTGGGCGTACCTTTGTAAGCGTCGATTTTGATATCTTTGGTGGCGAAAGTGTGCATGGCATGACCGGATTCGTGCAGCAGAGTAACCACATTCTGGTGAACGCCGACGGCATTCATAAAAATGAACGGGGCACCGGTTTCGTTGAGCGGATAATTATAGCCGCCGGGAGCTTTGCCTTTTCTGTTTTCCAGATCGAGCAAGCCGGTGTTTTTCATCAGATTCAGGCGCAGACCGAATTCCGGTTTGATCTCATAAAGAATGTCGATGGCTTTATCGACGAATTCTTCGATCTGATCGAACGGTTTTAAAATTTTGCCGTCCAGATCGACGGAGGTATCCCACGGACGCAGTACATCCACACCCAGTTTTTCTTTTCTTTCCTGGTTCAGTTCCCGCAGGAAGGGCAGCACTTCTGTTTCCACGGCATCATGAAATTTAAACAGATCTTCCGGCGTATAAGAGAAACGGCCTTTGCGACGGTGCATGTAATCCCGATAATTATCGAAACCGGCGTTTTTTGCCTGCTGAATGCGCAGTTTCTTCATCTCGTCGAAAAGCTGGTTGAATTCTTCCCGCTTCTCCATCATTTTATTATTGCGCAGATTCCAGACTTCCTGTCGCACTTCCCGGTCCGGGCTTTTCATATAAGGAGCCAATTGGGAAATCGTTTTCTCTTCACCTTTGTATTGAACGGTCATTTTGGAAAAAATGGCGCCGTATTTATTTGCCAGCTTTCTTTCTTCCACCCCGAGCGGAATGTTTTCTTCCCGGAATAATTCTATTTCATTGGAAATAATGCGATTCAAATGCCCGTATTTTTTCTCATCCAACTCTTTACGGTACGGGCTGTTATAGAATTTCTGCTTGAATTGGAAATCATAAGGCATGACTTTGGCATAAGTTTCGGAATAAAAAGTATTATAGGCATTCTCATATTTTTCATCGTCGGCAAAACGGGTCATGGCGATGTAACGACGGGCGATTTCTTCATCCAAAATGTCGGAAAATTCTCCCAATTTTTCCATGAAACCGATCAATTCACCAGCCGAATGAATCTCTACATTTTCCAGTTCCTTCAGGACTTTTTCAACGTTTTCCCATTTGGTAATATCCAGACTTTCAGAAAAGTAAAGACGGGGTTTTTTCACAATTTTCTCGTTAGTATGATTCATTCACAACTCCCTTATACATCAGTTTTTAATAATTGCTTCCGATGTTTTTTGGCGAATCTTTTCTGACAAGATTTTTTTGTTAAATCGTTATCGAATGGTATATTTGTTCTGCGCCCGACCACCGTAAAAATCTCAGGATATACGACGATGTTGCCTTGCCGAAAAGGAAGAAATCAAATTCCACAAACCGGAAATTCAGCTTGACGTTAGAAGTGTATAAATTCAAAAGAATCTAATAATTTTGGAAAATTGGAGAAAAGGTGAATTTTCAGGATATTATATTAACGTTGCAGCACTTCTGGGCTGAAAAAGGCTGCAATATCATGCAGCCCTACGATGAAAACATGGGAGCCGGAACCTTCCATCCTTCCACGTTTTTCGGTTCTCTGGGCAAAAAGCCGACCGCTGTGGCTTATGCTCAACCCTGCCGCCGCCCCAAAGACGGTCGTTACGGCGAAAATCCCAATCGATTGCAACATTACTACCAATTCCAGGTGATCATCAAACCTTCGCCGGACGATATTCAAACGCTGTATTTGCAAAGTCTGCAAGCCATCGGCATTCACACCGAAAAACACGATATCCGGTTTGTGGAAGACGATTGGGAATCTCCCACGCTGGGTGCCTGGGGACTGGGCTGGGAAGTCTGGCTGGATGGCATGGAAATCTCTCAATTCACATATTTTCAGCAGGTGGGCGGAATCGAAGTTTTTCCCATTAGCGTGGAACTTACTTACGGTTTGGAACGGCTGGCAATGTATATTCAAAATGTGGACGATTTCAAGGATTTACAGTGGAACGAAACCACCAAATACGGAGAAATTTATTTCCAGCGGGAAGTAGAATATTCCGATTTCAATTTCAATGCAGCCGAGGTTAAATCGCTGTTTACCGCTTTCAAAGATTACGAAAAACAGGTGGAATATTTAGCAGAAAAGAAACTGGTTTATCCGGCTTACGACTATCTTTTGAAATGCTCCCACACATTCAATTTATTGGATGCCCGCGGCGTGATTAGTGTAACGGAACGGGCAGCATACATCGGCAGAATTCGGGCGATGGCAAAAAAATGCGCCGTTTTGTATATTGAAAAATACGGAGAATAATCCGATATAATTTATGAAAGTATCTTTTTTATTTGGT
>DAISYT010000217.1:0-4338 GCA_036825175.1 Candidatus Cloacimonadota bacterium | reverse complement strand
TTCCGCTCCGGCTGTAATGATAACATGTGAAGAAAGTTCCTGCACCAGTTTTTTCCCGGCTTCATAATAATCCTGCTCCGATTCGATGGAAATACCGCTCATCTCCTGAGCTTCTTTTTTATTGGGTGTTACCAAGAAGGCATTTTTATACCATAATTTATGTTTAGGTTTGGGATCGATGATGAGAGCAATTTCATTTCGATTAGCATAAGAAATGATCTGTTCCAAAAGCTTTTGCGTGATCGTGCCTTTGGCATAATCGGAGATGATAATAGCTGTAAGATTTTCAATTTGCTGTAACTTTGAGATAAATTCGTTTTCGAGATTGGGATCGATATAATTTGTATCTTCATAATCGATGCGTAGTAATTGCTGATTCATTCCCAATACCCTGGTTTTCCGAATCGTTTGTTTCTTCGGATCGATCAAGATGCCATCGATATTTATACCCAATTCCGCAACTTTATTTTTAAGAATTTCCTGATTGGGATCGTTTCCAACCATGCCGAATAAATAGGATTGTCCCTGAAGAGTTGCAATATTGGCAGCCACATTGGCAGCACCACCCGGAACATATTTCTCGCCGGTAATTTTTACGATCGGTACCGGCGCTTCCGGAGAAATACGATCGACGTCTCCAAACAGATATTTATCCAGGATCAGATCGCCGATAACGGCAATTTTTTGATTGGGAAATCCGGAAAGAATTTCCAGAAAATTGAGTTTTGAGTTTTGAGTGCTAAATTGTGAGTTATTCATTCAGTCACACCTTCCTGAGATGTTTTAACGATACTTGATAGTATTTTTATTAATTCTAAGCTATCCCCAGTTAACTGCTTCTCTTCAATTATGTTAGTTGCAGATAAAAGTCTAAGCCAATAATTAGTTTCACGAGCTTCTTTGGCAGCAATGGACATTTTTGCTGTAAAGTCTTTCTTTGACTGACCGGCAAGAGCTTCCTCAACATTTGCGCCAATCGAAGTAGCAGATTTTATCAATTGCCTAAATAATTCAAACTCGATGGAATTATAAGCATTTTTTCTGCATAAATTGACGACCTTGACTGCAAATTCAAAGCTTTTCTCTGCAATAATACTTTTCTTCATAAGTACCTCCCCAAAAAAACTCAAAACTCATAACTTAAAACTCACAACTTACAACTTAACACTAAATACAGCTTCGCCCTGTCACTTACAGAGAGCATTGAATAATACAGGTATAGATTTGGATATTTACTTCTCTATTTGCAGCTATATATCTTTTCAAAACTAATAGTTCTAAACATCCTCTCTTTACACCCTCAACTCTCTGGCATGTGAATTTTTCAGATCGGATTTTATGTGTCAAATGAAATGTGGACAATTATGCTCATTGATGAAGCTATACTTTTAATTAGAACAAATATATAAAAAAGCAACAGCGGAAAAAACATCTCCGCTGTTACTCTTTCTTTTGAAATGCATTCAAATTTAAGTTTCAATGACTTCCATTTTACCCATTTGATATGTATTGTATTTAACCAGGAACCAGGGATAATAAATACCAAGAGTGATTGCAATAAGAATAATACCGTGCAACAAAACAATACTGAACAAGTCACCTCCTTCCATCTGTAAGGAGAATTTGGCGTTTTCACCATAAGTAACATTGCTGACCAGATAATTGGTAATTTTGGCGACAGCCCAAGGAAAATAAATGCAAAGAGTGATACAGGTAAGAATTCCCTGAATAAGATACAGGCAGAATAGTGTGCCGCCATTGGCTGTGAAACTAAATTTTACACCTTCATAACTGGTTCTTTCCAATAAGTTTTTTCTGATCTTGATCATAGCCCAAGGTGTATAAATGCCCAGTGTTATAGCTGTTAGAATTCCCTGCACAAATAATAAGCACCAAAAATCACAGGCATTGGTTGCATCAAACTCAAATTTCTTTTCTTTATACGAGAGATTTTCCGTAAAATAAGCGTTTATCCGTAGAGTAGCAACTGGCGAATAAAGCCCGGCAGTGATTGCAGTTAATAAATAATTTACGAGATAAATACAGAAGAGTTTCCCTCCCTGCCCTTCAAAATCGAAACTAACTCCATCCAAGGTGGTTTTTTGCGAAAAGTACTTCACAATTTTCACGATTGCCCAAGGACAATAAATGCCCAAAGTAATGATAGTTAACAACAGATTTACGATGAATATGGAAAACAATTCACCCCCGCGTCCATGAAATTGAAATTTACCGTGCATATTTCCTCCTTTTTAATTCGGTAATTTCATTTGATCTTTATTTATACTGAACGAGACAGCTTGTGCGATAAAAAAACCACAAATTGTTTGTTTGACTTGTCTCATTGCCAATTTTCGCCGTGTCTGATTTTGGCAAATTTCGGATAATCTCAAAAATAATCGATATTTTCTCTTATAATCGAGCAAAAGGAAAATAGACATACACAGACATTGCCAGCAAAGAATTCCCAAAAATATACTCTGCCACAAAAGCATTTTTGGGAAAAAATCCAGAATAAACCAAGCTAACGTCAGGGCTAAGATTAAAGCTATCCATACTGGTATATTAATAACAAAAAAAGTTCGAGATTTAGAAGTCATTTCTCCCAATCCTTAAATTATTTTCTTTCTAAAAATTCCGTATTAAACCAGTATTACTACATAAACAATTGATCGCTTTAAATTTCATTCACGATCCAAAGCAAAAAAGATAATTATCTCATCTATCGTCAATTAAAATATTCATTTGTGAATTATGATAAATCTAAAAAAACTTGAAGACAGGCTGATAATAGCCATTGAAAGGTTATTAATCAAAAATGCTGAGTATTTTTCCAGCAGCCAGGTCATTATCACTGGCTGTCGGATATCGTGGCAGGTCAAATTTTCGGATACTGGCTGGCTTCCAGCATTTTGGATACACCTAAAATATCGGCAAAAAAAGAAAAGCAGGAAAATAAAACCAGCATCATGCTTTCACCTTACAATGGCGGTTTGGCACTGAATTTAACGTACTCATTTTAAAATTATTGACATGAAAATCCCAACCGAGAAGAGTGTGTGCGGTGATAAAAGAAATTTGGGAGATAGATATGAATAAAATTCCTGATAAAAAGAAGCAGAACCCGATTTTGATCGGATTGATAAACATGTTCTTCGATATGATCAAACATTTTCTAAAAGATTTTGAGAACCTGAAAAAAGTAAAAAAGATCGACAATGTGGCAGATAAATTTTCTACCTTGGAACACATGCTGGTTCGTCTGGAAGACAAAATCCAGCAGAATCGTTACCAGATCGAAGACCTTAAAAACCGCCTGTTATGGGGAAATATCATCATTATCGTATTGGTTGGAATCGTTATTTTTGAACTGGTAAAATAATTTTTATTCGATCGTCGCTTTCCGGTTTGTACCATCATATTCAAACCGGATTTTTTTTGTCCGTTCCGGCAGAATATTTTCGGCAATTTCCGCCCACTCGATGATCGTGATCCGATCATCAAATAAATCGAATAATCCCAATTCCAGCAGCTCTTCTTCCGAATCTATGCGATACAAATCCAGATGCGCGATCCGAAACTTTCCTTCATATTCGTTCATCAAAACGTAGCTGGGACTGCTCACGTTTTCGGTCACGCCAAGCTGCCGGCAAAGCTGCTGTGTAAAAAAAGTCTTTCCTGCGCCTAACTGCCCGTAGAGGGCGATGACATCGCCCTCATTTAAATCGGCAGCAATTTCTTCGGCTAACTTTTCCGTATCTTTTTCCGATTTTAGAATAACCTGTTTCGGCATTAATTCTTCCTGTCCGTTAAGCTGTACGGAGATAACGCTTACTCTTTGGGACGGCAGACAGCCAGCGGCAGGATCATTTCTTCCATAGAAATTCCGCCATGCTGGAAAGTACCGTTGTACTGGCTCATGTACTGATGGAAAGAATTGGGATAAACGAAGTAATAATCGTCTTTTGCCAGCACATAATTTTCCACCATGTTCCGCGTCGGCAAACCGTATTCATCAGGATTTTTGATATACAAAGCATGTTTATCATTGCAGGAAAGATTTCTGCCCTGTTTGTAACGCACCGTGGTCGTGGTTTCTTTATCGCCCACGATTTGGCTGGCACGATTCACGCGGATGGAGCCGTGATCGGTGGTAATGACGACAGTGGCACCTTGTTTTTGGATCATTTTGAGTGCTTCATAAAAGGTGGAATGCAGGAACCAATGTTTGGTGAAAGCCCGCAAAGCTGCTTCATCCGGAATGGCTTCTTTCAAAATTTGGCTTTTGGAACGGTGATGCGCCAGTAAATCCAAAAAGTTATAAACCAAAACTATGAG
>DAISYT010000216.1:2553-4371 GCA_036825175.1 Candidatus Cloacimonadota bacterium | reverse complement strand
GATCACGAAGAAAACCAGAAAAAGGCAAGAAGAGCTGGATAAAGTGAGAATTGATATCACTTTCGATAATGATCTGAAGATCGAAACCAAGTATTTGACGATAAATCCCAAAGTGGATGTAAGTTATGAATTGAGCGTTCCCCGCTATTTATTGCTCAAAAATATTCATACTTCCAACGGCAGGATCGACATCGAAGATGCCGGAAAAGTGGAGAATGTGAAAACCTCCAATGGCGCGATCACACTAAGAAAATGTAGCGGATCGATCTTGGCAGAAACCAGTAACGGTTCGATTGATGCGGGTGAGATCGACGGTTCAGTGTATGCTCACACTTCCAATGGCAAAATAAAACTGCAAAACATTCACGGAGTTGGCGATGCCAGAACATCCAACGGCAGCATTCAAATCTATAATGTGACTACGGTTGAAAATACTAAAACATCCAACGGTTCGATCAAAGTTCAGTTGAAAGATTTGCCGGCTGATACGAATATAAGCACTCAGAATGGAACGATTACGTTGTATCTGGCAAAGAATCTGAACGCCAATATTTCGGCTTCCACTTCCAACGGGCGAATTCAGCTGCACGATTATCCCGTTTTGGCGAGTGAGATTTCCAAATCTTATGTTAACGGATCTGTGGGAAAGGGTGGCAAATTACTTACAGTAAGCACTTCCAATGCCGGTATTCATATTTACGACGATGAAAAAATCGAATATTAAAACACTCTCCGACGAGTAAAATAGCAGAAGCATTGATTCCCCCCATACGATCAATGAACAGCTCCGGGCAACCGGGGCTCTTTTTTTGGGGGAATTAGCTTTCGATCTCGTATTTATTGATTTTGTTCTTATTTAAGTCTGTCTTGTCGTCCATCCGTGCCTATCCGTGCAAATCCGTGAGCCACTCTCCTCTACAAATTTACATTTGACAGAAAAATGCGAAAGAAAACTTAATAAATCATAAAAAATTTGAGGTAAGTATGAATGATGTCATAAAAAATGTTGTACATACAATCAAAGAGAATATCGACCCTGATAAAATCATTTTATTTGGTTCTCAGGTTGAACATCCCAATGTCGATAGCGATTTCGATATTTGCATTCTAAAAAGTAATATTTCTCATAAACGTCTATTGACTCAGCAGTTATATAAATTGCTATATAGCTTAAAAATAGCTTTCGATCTCGTAGTCGATACACCTGAACATTTTGAAAAGATGCAAAAAGAATCTTCATTTATTTATTACGAAATTATGAGAACGGGGAAAGTGATCTATGAAAAAAAATGAGATCATCAACGAATGGTTACAGCGAAGCAGGAGTAATCTCGCCAGGGCAAATCAGCAAAACTTACCCGAAGAAATTTTATATGAAGATCTTTGTTTTGATTGCCAACAAGCTATCGAGAAAGCTTTGAAAGGATTGTTACGATTCCGTGAGATCGATATTCCCAAAGTTCATTCTATCGGCAAACTTCTTTCTGTCTTGGAAGACGATCGACTCGAAATACCGGATTTTGTGAAGGAAGGTGTAATACTTACGGATTACGCAGTTCAAACCCGCTATCCGGGAGATTATGAACCGGTAATGAGGGAAGAGTTTTTATCGGTTTTGAATATGACTAATAAGATCTTTGCCTGGATTATCAGTAATATAACAGAATAATTTCTCCGTAAAATTTTTATCAATCTGTGTCCATCCGTGCCAATCCGTGAGCCACTCTTCGTGCAAATTTGTGTAAATTAGTGGTTCAAAGTAAATTCTTCGATAATAACGCATGAAGAATTCCTCAGAATGACATTGCCATTTTACAT
>DAISYT010000216.1:0-2453 GCA_036825175.1 Candidatus Cloacimonadota bacterium | reverse complement strand
TACTCCATCTCCCATTCGGTGCCTGTCGGCGTGTCTTTCAACTGTATCCCCAGCTTTTTCAGATCGTCACGAATGGCATCTGCCATTGCCCAGTTTTTCTCTTTTTTAAAACGGATTCGATACCCGATAAGCAGTTGGATCAGGTCATTGGAAATGGAATCGACATTACTTTTCAATTTGCTTTCCAAATCGGAGAAGAAGCCCAAAACTTTACCCAATTCCACCAGCAAATGAGCGTAATATTTATCTTTGGTCGCACGGCATTTCTTGGCTGCTTCAAATAAAACGGCAATCGCTTTGGCGGTATTGAAATCGTCATCCATGGCTTCTTTGAATTCGGAACGCATCTGAAGCATGTCTTCTGAATATTCGGGTTTTTCGTCTTTGATTGAAAGATAATCGATCTCCTTGAGAGCTGTATAAAAGTTCTTCACCGCCTGCTCGGATTCCTTCATGATATCTTCGTTATAATCGATCGAACTGCGATAATGCTTGGAAAGGAAGAAGAAGCGCAGCGCTTCGGCATCGTATTTTTTCAGCACATCACGCGTCAGGAAAAAGTTATTCAGACTTTTGGACATCTTTTCGCCGGTGATATTTAAAAAACCGCCGTGCATCCAGTAATTGGCATGAAGGCAGCCATTTGCACCGCGAGCCTGGGCAATCTCATTTTCGTGATGCGGGAAGATCAGATCGATAGCGCCGCCGTGAATATCAAAAGTGGTTCCCAAAAGTTTGCGGGACATCACCACGCACTCGGTATGCCAGCCGGGACGACCTTCTCCCCAGGGACTTTGCCACTTTGGTTCACCCGGTTTGGCTTTTTTCCAGAGAGTAAAATCTGCGGCATGTTTTTTTTGAATATTTTCTTCCACACGGGCTCCGACCTGCAATTCAACGACATTTTTGCCGGAAAGCTCGCCGTAGTTTTTATCGGCTTCGATGGAAAAATAAACATCGCCATTCACTTCGTAAGCAAATCCTTTCTTTTCCAAATCACGGATCAAACCGACCATTTCGCCGATATATTCCGTGGCTTTGGGATTATTATCCGCCGGTAAAATTCCGATGTCACTCGTGTCGTCGAAAAATGCTTTAATATATTTGGCGGCAATTTCCGAAACCGGAACATTTTCTTTTTTGGATTGCTCGATCAATTTATCGTCGATATCCGTAATATTCTGAACATACGTAACCTTGAAACCTTTATACATAAAGTAGCGGCGCACGACGTCGAAAAAAAGAAAGGTACGGGCATTGCCAACGTGAAAATAATTGTAAACGGTTGGACCGCAAAGATATATTTTTACTTCGCCGGGTGTCACCGGAACGAATTCTTCTTTCTGTCGGGTTAAAGTGTTATAGATTTTCATTTTATGTCCTTTTCCATTTCATTTGATTCTTGGTTTTTCAAAATGGTGATTTGCGTATTTTTGCCTTCCCGCTGGTATTCGATTTGTTCCTGCCATTCTGCGGCAATCGGTTCCTGAGCGGAATGCTCGACTACCAATCTGCCCTGCGGAGAAAGTAATTCTTTCCCGAAAACAGCAGCGATGGTTTTATTCACCAGGTCGTGATTATAAGGCGGATCCATAAAAATGAGATCGTATTTCGTTTCGCAACTTTGCAGGAAAACTCCCACTTTGCGGCGATGAATTTTGCATTGATCGGTGCAATTTAATCTTTCTGCATTTTTGATGATGGTCGAAATCGATTTCACGGAGAAATCCACAAAATCGACGAAAGCCGCTCCGCGACTGAGTGCTTCAAATCCCAGAGAACCACTGCCGGCGAAGATATCCAAAACCTTTTCTTCCGAGCAGGAAGTCAAAACAGAAAAGATAACTTCCCGCATGAAATCGGTGGTGGGCCGGGCTGTATTGCCGGGAACGGAGGCAAGCTCCTTCCTCTTGAATTTGCCGGTGATAATTCTCATGATTTTTTCGTGGAAAGGGAAAATTTAAATTCCATTTGCCGCGGTTTTTGCCGGTAATTCGGGCAAGCCAGTAAAATTTGTGAAGCCGTTTGTTTACAGCTTCTCTCACAATTTTGGCATAACTGATTTATCTCTTGTTCGTTCTTACTTTTTTTCTTCATGTTTTTCTTTCTTTTCGTGTGGAAAGACGTCTTCTGCTTTGAATCCAATATCCTGATCCTGACCAAATTTCTTCGATTTGTTAATGATTTCGTCGAACGACTGGCTGAAAAATACATCTTCCGGCTGGGAGGCACCGGGCACATATTCCGAAATACGGGCAGATTTGGAAGTGGGTTCCGTGTCTTTGGAAGCCGGGGAAGGTTCTTCTTTCATACTCTCAGTTGTAAGTCGTTCTGCTTCGGCAGAAATTTCAGCGAAAGATTTATTCAAGTCACTGATTGGCTTAGTCTTAGCTGGTTCGGTCTTTACCGTCGTTTTTTTATTTTTCAGATCGGTTTCGTCAAAAACCAAATCT
>DAISYT010000215.1:0-4414 GCA_036825175.1 Candidatus Cloacimonadota bacterium | reverse complement strand
ACGAGCCACCGAAATGGGTAAACCCATCTTATTTGTTCCCGGCACTTCGGGAATCAGTGATGTGGCTACTCTGGCAGGATTGGCAATTCTGGGTAAAGTAGCCAAAAAAGCAGCCGAATACGATACGAAGATATTGGTTCCCTGCCGTGATTACCTGGTACTTCCGGTAGCACAGGAAATAGTAAAGGAAGCGCATTATGAAGCCGGACGACCGGATTCTTATGATAAGGGCAGCGTGTTCTTCATCACCGAAGCTCAGTTCGCTTTTGTTGCCGGTGTGAACGGTATAATGATCCGTGAAAAAACAGCGACTAACTTCTATATGGGAATGTTCTGGGCAGAAGCTCTGCTGATGACCGAAACGGGAAGCGGTACCGGTGCAATTCAGATTTCCGGTACGGATGCCGTTACCCAGATTCCTTTCTTTATTACCACTTGCGATTATACTCTGATCGGAGAAGAACTTTATGCGGCTTCTGCTTATATGGCACGTGAGCCAAAACAATTGGGAACGTTGAAAGCTACAGACTATTTAAAATTATTGATCCTAGTATTCATCATTGGCGGAACGATTCTTTCCACCACGCATCTTACCTTCCTGATCAATGCGTTCCCGGAAAAATAGGAGGATAAATGAAAAGACAAATACCTTTATTAATAGTAATTATACTCGGTTTCGTTTTTGTCGTTCATACATTTGTTCCTCATAAAATTTCGGCAGATTTTTACGATTGGTATCAAACCTGGATGAAAGCTATTTCACCTTTCATGGTGCTGCTGGGAATTATGAGCTTATTCATGGTGAACTGGGCAAAAATTCAACGACATGTTCCCAATTGGCAATATAGCATTGTTACGCTTCTTTCGCTGATAATCACGGGTGCAGTCGGCTTTATCTGGGGTACGCAGGAAGGTACTCCTTTCATGTGGATATTCAAAAATGTGCAGATGCCCATGGGAGCCACGATGTTCTCGCTGCTGGCATTTTATATTGCTTCCGCTGCTTACAAGGCATTCCGTGCCCGTTCTCTGGAAGCCACGGTTTTGTTGATTGCAGCTGTGATTGTGATGCTGGGACAGGTGCCGATCGGCATGGCTATCTCCAAATGGATTCCCGATGCCTCGAATTGGATTCTGAACGTTCCTAACCTGGCAGCCAAACGCGGAATCGCTCTGGGCGTAGGTTTGGGAATGACAGCTACCTCTCTGAAAATCTTACTGGGAATTGAACGTACTTATTTGGGTGGAGGTGAATAATGGCAAAAGAAAAGATGAATTTTTTCGATAGAATGCAGGCTCTGGATAGAAGATATATTTATCTGGTAGTCGCTCTGGCAATTATTCTGCCTTTACTTATTCCTTTCAATTCCAAGACTTATGTGACAGAACCGGTGGAAAATCTCTACAAGAAAATCGATTCTTTTGCCGGTCATAAAGATCGGGCTATTCTGATGTGCTTCAGCCACGATGCTTCCACCATGGCAGAGCTTTTCCCGATGGAAGTGGCGATTTTGCGTCATTGCTTCCAACGTAAGGTGCAGGTATTCACCATCTGCTTCATGCCTGCCGCCAAACCTTTGATGGATTATGCGTTGCAGACAGCTAAAGAAGATTATACCGTGCAATCCGGTGAGGATTACGTTAATTTTGGCTACAAACCCTGGGGAATCTTCTTACCCATAGTTTTGGGTATGGGAGATGATGTTGCCAAAGCGGTGGAAACCGACGATGAAGGCAGGATCGTTTCCAATCTTGATATTATGAAGGAAATCAAGAATTACAACGAGATGAACCTGATCATCGATTTTGCAGCTTCCGGTGCCGTGGGAACCTGGATCACTTATGCCCGTTCCATTTATGGTGCCAATGTGGCTGCCGGAGTTACTGCCGTGATGGCTGCCGATAACTTCCCATATTTACAGACCGGTCAGTTGATCGGTATGCTGGCAGGATTGAAAGGTGCTGCCGAATATGAGAAATTGGTGGATGTGTTTGCCACGTACAAAAATGCGGACGGAACCGTCGGCAGAGAATTCAGTAAAGAAATCCTGAAAGACAGCTGGGTTAAGCTTTCCGATATAAAAAACCCGGTGTATAAAACAGCTCGTATCGGTATGAATGCTCAAACCGTGGCTCACGTGATGATTATCGTGTTCATCGCTCTGGGTAACCTCGGTTTCTTCATTAATAAAAGAAAGAATAAGGCTAATTAGGAGGATAGAGAGATGACATTAGCAACGATAAGTAATTTCATAGCTGCGTTTTTTACGCTGAGTATTTTCTCATTCCTGTATAAAGATAATCCTTTCTACAAATTTGCCGAAGCCATGTTCACAGGCGTAACGATGGGATATGCCATTCCGCTGGTTTATTACAACACCTTTATTCCTTTCGTTTATCGTCCCATTTTTGTGGAGCATAATTTCTGGATTATCATTCCTTCTATAATGGGTCTGCTCTATATCTTCCGTTTCCACAAGAATCTGTCCTGGTTGTCCCGTTATCCGATCGTATTCGGTATGGCAATCGTCGGTATGGGAATTCCACTTTCCATGCACGCTTACGTATTGGTTCAGATGCGAAGCGCCATGATGCCGATCGACGGCATCAATACCTTCCTGATCTTCATTGGAACGGTTACCATCCTGATGTACTTCTTCTTCTCCAAAGCGCATAAAGGAGTGTACGGCAAGATCACCAATATCGGGATCTGGTTTATGATGATCGGATTCGGCGCTTCATTCGGTTATACCGTGATGGCACGAATTTCCCTGCTCATCGGTCGTATTCAGTTCCTTTTAGGCGACTGGCTGGGATTGATCAAATAAAATAAAGAAGTCAAAAAAAACTATAGCCCTTCAATTACGGTTGAAGGGCTTTTTTTTCAAAAACTTGACGCTGATAGCTGCTTCATAAAATTCGCACTTTATGAGTAATTTTTACAATAAGATAAGTTCGGTCATCGCTGATTCGGATTTTATCAAGAATTTCGATGCAGTCGTGCAAACCCGCACCACAGGTGCGTCGGTGCACAACCTGAACCGGTCTGCAAAATCGTTGTTGCTGGCTCGTGCGTTTGCCATTTCCGGTTTGAATGTGGTGTTCATAACAGCAGATGACAAAATGGCGGAAGATTATCTGGAAGACCTCGATCTGTTGCTGGGACACGATTCTGCCTATTTTTTGCCGGATTATGAAGTTCTGCCTTACGAGCAGCGGTCGCCGCATTATCTGATCCGGGCGCAACGCATCGAAACTTTGACGGCAGCCGTTTCGGTGAAACCGGCTGTCTTTACGGTTTCCACTCATTCTTTTCTGCGCAAGATCGTAGCTCACGATATTTTCGGGAATAACATCATCACCCTGAAAAAAGGTATGGATTTCAATCCAGATGTTTTAGTTTCTGATCTGGTAGGAATGGGATATGAAAATCAATTTCAGGTGAGTAAAGTGGGCGAACTGGCACGGCGTGGCGGCATCATCGATGTTTTTTGCCCCAGCCTGCACAAACCGGTTCGCGTGGAATTTTTCGGCGATGAAGTGGAATCGATCCGCGTCTTTTCCGTCAGCTCACAGCGTTCCACCGGCGAAGAACTGGAATCCGTAACTTTGATTCCTTCCCGTGAATTTTCACTTCATGATATCGATACTTCCGAGCCGATGTGGCAGCGCATTCATAAGAATGGATTTTATGATGGGATCGAGTTGGATGTCGCACTTTTACTGCCGAAAATCGAACCGTTCCTGAATTATTTCGACGCCAATAACTGCCTGGTTTTCTGGGATGAATTCCAGTTTTTCCAAACTTCTTTGAACGAAATTTTGTCAGAAACTGCCGAACTTTATCAAAAAGTTCATTCCCAATATAAGAAGCGAATTCTGCCACAACCGGAAGATATTTTTGCTTCGGAAGAATACATAAATCGGGTCTTTCGGGATTTTCCCAACTTCTTTTTGAACGGCTCTTTTCAGGATTTTAAACAAGCTACTAAAATTTTGCAGGCACCGGTTACTTCTCAGGTCAATCTGCAGGGTTCGCTGGAATTGTTGGAACAGGAACTTGCCACCAAACTCGAGGATGGTTACCGAATCGTCGTGCAATCCGACAATAAAAGCCAAAGCAAACGAATGCAGGATTTGCTGCCGCAATTTGAAAATAAAATGGATTTCACGATCGGAGTGCTGCAAAAGGGCTTCAACCTGACCGATGCCAAATTGGCAATTTTTACCGATCACGAGATTTTCAGTCGTTATAAACGCAAACGACGACAAACGCAATTTTCCAAAGAAGAAGCTTTGGTCGATTACGAATCCCTGAAACCGGGTGATTATATCGTTCATATCGATCACGGGATCGGTGTTTATGCCGGATTGAATAAGCTGCAAGTGGACGGCAATATAATCGAGTGTTTAA